>DAMAVY010000529.1:0-2173 GCA_032077725.1 Clostridium sp.
AGTAGATGAAGATAAGGATGTATTTGATGCCATATCTGAAAAATACTTATCTATAGGTTGCTCTTGTATGTCACCTAATCCTAATAGACTAGAACTTTTAGGGAAAATGATAGAAGAATACAAAGTGGATGGTGTAATAGATGTAGTTTTACAAGCTTGTCATACATATTCAGTTGAAACCCTTTCTATAAAAAGGTTTACTGGTGGCAAGTATAATATTCCATATATGTCTATTGAAACGGACTATTCTAAATCTGACATCGGTCAATTAAATACAAGAATGGCAGCATTTATCGAAATGCTATAGTATTGGTTATACAAAAATATTATTCAAACAAGAAAGGATGCAGTATCCATGAACTGCATCCTTTTGTTGTATAATATAACTATAAATTGAAAAAATAGATGCAAGGTATTCGAAGTGGCTAATGATATTTTAAAGTCAAACGTAATAGGATTAATTAATAGTCTCATAGATTCTAATTTAGCCTTAAGACTGAAGCTTATTTTATAGAAGGAGGATAAGTATTTAAATGTTAAAAATTGGTGAATTTGCTGCGCTTACAGGAATTAGCATTAATATGCTGCGAAATTATGATAAAATAGGTCTGCTTATTCCAAAATGTGTTGATGAAATTAATAATTATCGCTATTACAGTGAAAGTCAGATAATTATAGCTAATCATATTCAAATACTTAAAGAATTAGGCTTTGGGTTAAAAGAAATTTCTATGATAAGTAGTTGTTCTGATGATGATGTACGTGAATTAATTAAAAATAAGATTATTGAAAAACAGAATGAAAAAAAGCGTATTGAAGAGCAAATTCAGCGGATGTGCCAAACTGTTAAAGATCTTGGCATGTATAGTGATTTTGTTTTTTCTGTGAAAGTGGCTTCTCTTCCTTCGCGAAAGGTTGTCAGCTTACGAGAAAATATAAACAAATTCGAAGATGAGGGATTGCTATGGCAAAGACTTGAACACGAATGTATTGAAAACAATGTAAAATTATTAAGTAATGAATATTCATATGCAATCACCCATAAGGTTGACTTTGCAAATAATATAATCGATACAGAAGTTCAAATGACAGTCAGCGAAATACCAGTAAAAATAATTGGGATAAAGTATTATGAGTTGCCTTCCATTGAAGCTGCTGTTGTATCATTTAAAGGAGCTTATAGTAGAGTCAGTGATATTAGTAATTACGTGCATCAATATATTAAAGGTATGGATTATGAAATCTGTAATGTGCCCTTACGCAAATATTTTGTGTCACCTAATGATGAATGTGAACCAAGTGAGTATATAACGGAATATTATTATCCATTAAAAAAGATTTAAAAAGACTATTGACCCTCGTATTGTGCGAGGGTTTATTATATTAGTGTTGCAACAAAAAGAGTTATAGGAGATGTATTATGGAAAAAATAATTGATATAAAGCACCATTTTGACGATTATGAATGTATGTGGAATGGGATAGAAGATATATATATGAATAAAACAGGAGAATGTTTACCAAACAATTTATTTTTTCTTCTATCAGGGTTTGGTTCGTTTTGTTATTTAAAAACTCATAAGGCTGAACTAAAAAGGATGGTGGCTTTAGGAGATGGACGAACAAAAAAGATGTATGAGTTCTTGGCACCCATTGTTGGTTTTGAATACAAGCATTATGAATACAGGAGTTTTGAAAAAGCATTGAAAAAAGCCAAATCTGAAATTGATGCTGGCTATCCAGTGGTTTTGGGGGCTTTAGATATGTATTACCTGCCATATTTTGAAAATCTATACCAGAAGGAACATATTCCTTTTCATTATGTACTTATGGTCGGATATGATGATGAAAAACAAAGCATTTATCTTTACGATTGTGGACGGTTAGAGCTTATGTCTCTATCTTATATGAAACTACGTAATGCTATGAATTGTAGTTATTCTGGTTTGAGCAAAGAAAATACAGTATGTACAATTAGAATGATTGAACCAAGAGATAAGTCTCAAATTGTCAAAGAAGCTCTTTCAAGAAAGAAAGACATATTTTTAAATCCACCTACAGGTTTTCTTGGTTATAAAGGTTTTGAAAAATTTATCTGTGAGCTTCCAAGATGGAAGGATGAGATTGGCAAGGAAGAGTACGATAAGATACTAGTTAATATGGTGGAGTTTTTC
>DAMAVY010000530.1:0-2138 GCA_032077725.1 Clostridium sp.
TACCCTTTCATAGCTCCCACTTCAAACTCTGCTACCCCTGCCACTGTAGCATCATTCCCAATATATACCGGAAGTTTAATATTCTCCTCAATAATCTCCTTCATAGGGACATTCTTCCATTTAAGATTTATACTATTTATTACCACACCACTACCAGGCTTCAATATACCTGGTATCCCTATACCTATACCTTTAATATCATTTTTACTAAGGCAGTTATAAATAATTGTTTTGTTTATTAAATCCACAATATTCTCAATGATATCATTATAATTTCTTTGACGCCTAGTAGGAATAGAATCTTTAAATATCAAAGTATTGTTACTATCTACAACTCCTATCCCTATGTTTGTACCACCTAAATCTACCCCAATATACACTGGAACAGCTCCTTTTATCATATTACTTTTGTTTTATTCACTTTTACTTTATTCACTTTTAAAGTATTAAAAACATAATTCACTACAAAAAAAGTTAATGCTCCGCTAAAATCAACAAGAACATCTCTTACTTCTGAACTTCTTCCTGGAATAAACCCCTGCAAGAACTCATCACAGAGTGCTACAAGGACACAGGTAAGCAATATAGCGGCCGAATTTTTACTTTTCCTAAAATACGCTCCATAAGTTATAGTTACAAGTCCACTTAGTATAAAATACTCTGTATAATGAGCACTTTTTCTCACAATAAAGGTTGCTGTTTCCTGCTGAGAACTATCTAGATTCAAACAGGCTGATACAATATTTACTATTTTAGAACTTGACTCTGAGGATTCATCTGCGGGTTTAGATGACATATAAAATATAAAGCTAATCCATAATACAGTTAAGAGCAATAAAACATACTTCTTTTTGATAAAATCTCCACCTTTTCTAAAACATTTCTATATCTAAATATAATTCTGCTTTTTCAATAATAATTAATCTTAACTATATAATTAATTATTATTGATTATAATTATATATAATTAAAATTGAATATTTTTATTTTAACAATTCATATATACCCATAGCATATATTTCAACTAATTCCATAAGAGTATCAATTTCAATATACTCATCTGCTTTGTAAGTTAAATCCACTTCTTTAGAAAATATCGGTCCAAATGATACAGTATTACTAATAGCTCTAGCATACGTTCCATCAGTTGTTACGTATGGCTCCGATTCTTCATCTCCTGTAGCTTCTCTATAAGCCTTCATTAGTTTTTTAACTACAAAGCTATCCTTTGAAAAAGAAACTGGCCTTATGTGACTTATATTGGTAATTCTCAATGGTGAATATTTAAATGCATCCTTTACTAATTGTAGAACATCACTATAAATATATGAAATTGGATATGTAATATCCATTAACAATTTTGCTTCACCATTTATTAATTCTATTACACTTACATTGAAAGTAAATTTTCCAGAATCCTGATCCATTATGTTGCAGTTAATTTTTTCCCCATTATATCCTGTGGAAATTAATTTATTATATTCATGAACAAAATCTCTTTTATCAACAAATTCTTCGAAAATTGAAAGAAATTTAATTCCATAAGAAATGGCATTAATTCCATTTTCAGGAGTCGAGCTATTTGCACTCTTACCAATAAATTCAATATTAATAAGTTTATTTTGAGCGAAAAAATTATATTTAATATTCTCTGCTTCAGAAAAACTCTTTATTTCATATTCAACCTTTTCTCTAAACCATTCTTCACAACTTAATATTATACTAACCTTTGAAGGAACACTATTTATAGATTCTCCACCGATTATTTCCACTATGTTAATAGGAGCATCAAAGTCACTAGCTGTGTCCATCTCGATATCCGCATTAATTACACCTTTTTCTCCATAAATAACTGGAAATACACCATCAGGTGTAAAGCCTACATCTGGTGCTATCTCATATTCTTTATAAAAATTAATACTTTTCATTCCAATTTCTTTGTCTGTACCAATAATCATTCTAACTTTTTTATCTTCTGGAATCAAATTTTCGTCTTTCAAAAACTTCATTGCATAAAGACAAGCTATCACTGGTGCCTTCACCTTTGAAATACCTCGTCCATAAATTTTACCATCACTAATTTCCCCTCCAAAAGGAGATTTTGTCCATATCATGTCCTCATCTAGCACATCTACATG
>DAMAVY010000531.1:0-2138 GCA_032077725.1 Clostridium sp.
CCACACACATATTTATCTGTAGGAATGTTTAAAATCGGTCTAACATCTTCTTGTTTAAACCAAGCTGTCCAACAGGTTGCCAATCCTAAACATTCCGCTTCAAGTAATATATGTTCTATTGCAATTGCCGTATCTCTAATAATTTGTTTAAGTTCTGGTTCAGGACTGTTCTCATCTAACCGGATATCATTGTCCTTATCAATACGACAGCGAATATCTGCTACACACACAATAAATACCGGAGCTGTCTTCATCCACTTTTGATTATTATCAGCAATTAATAATTTCTCTTTCGTTTCTTCTGATTCAACTATAATAAACGTCCATGGCTGAGTATTACTTCCAGAGGGTGCTAGTCTGGCACTTTCTAATACTTGAACAATTTTCTCTTTTCCAATTTTTCTATTTAGATACTTACGAATACTTCTTCTGTTTTCTATTTCTTTTAGCATGCTAATCTCCTTTATCAATAAATCACTATTTCGTTAGAGCTATCATAACATACAATTCATTATTAATTATATTAAAATCAATTTGTCCTTGCGCTTATTATTTTATCAAATTCGCCATTACCGAGATGTCCTCTGCAGCCATTTCAAATTTAGACTTTTCTATCAGGATATTTCCTCCGGTCATGATGTAAGAGGGCATGACTCTAATATCGCCGTAGTAGATTTCGCTGTTTCTTATTTTATAGGTGGGAATGGCAGGAACAATGTTTTTCTTTACTGCTTTTTTTTTAATCATGTTAAAAGCTTTTTTCGCCACATCACCCATAAGCATAATTACTTTTAAATTGGGAAACAGAGCAAGTTCTTTTTCTAAAAAAGGCAGGCTCTCCTCAATACTGCTTTTTTTTACAGCATATTCTGTCTTGGGGATTTTCACAGCGTTTGTGATATAGATGCCCATTGACAATATCTCATCCATTGAGCTTACAGGAAGCCTTGCTCTGTGGAATAAAGGAATCGTAGTTTTCATATAGTCTGCGGATGTACCACTATAAAAATCCTGCTGAGGATCGGTGGGAACTACCTCGTTAATCATAACAGCATGAATGGCATCTACATCAATTTCTAAATCATATAATCGGATATTTTTTCCTGGAGCAGCAACAGTTTTTTCTAATTCATTTTTTATGTTCATATCTATTCAGACTCCTTTTCATAATGCACTAATGCAAGTTTATATTGTTTTATAATTTTATTTTTCAACCTACTTATGCCCATTTTTTACTTCAAAACCGTAATATATTATAGTCAGTGTGCCATATTTATTTTTGGGTAATAATACCAATTCAACTTTTTATTTTGCAGAACTAAAGTTATTCATTAAACTGCTTTATCACCCAAGGTAACACCACATCCACATTATTTATTAGTTCATAATGATCTAGATTATTAAATATTTTTATATTTATGTTATGCTTATTTAATTTTTCCTTTTGAAAATTTAGCTGTTCTAGCAACTCACTATTGTCATTTGTGCCGGAATAAACAGCTAACTTGGTATCAATATCCACAGGCGTTATGCAAGGCCAATTTTGCCATGCTTTATACTGAGCGATTAATATTTCTAAGTTTGTTTTTTTAATCCAAATCTTCTCCTCATATGTTAAATCTACTTCATCTATTTTATTTTTCCCCATACAAATTTATTTTAAAATAATTTTGAACTTTTGTAAAGAACTAACAAACACTTAACTAATTTGTGCGCAATGCTTATTAACCTTCACTTAAGTATAAATTTCTTTTAATGTAAATTAATTAACTAAACTTAACTCCAATTAGCTCTAAGAAATATTTCATATATGTTATTTTTTCATACTTCACCCTTGTTTCTGTTACCATTCCAACAGTTAGTTTTATTTTTTTCTTCCTGTGCGAAAAAAAGAAAGGACGGTAAGCATAAACTCGCCGTCACCTGGTATTGTTTCTATATTTTCTTTTTCAAATCTTACCTCTTGTAAGTAGACTTTAGTTCTCTTACTATTTGTAACATTATTACTGTATTCCTTGCAAATCTATTTCTACTTATCTAAATTATCAAAATCTCATATTAATACACATTTATTCACGATAAAATAACCCAATCCTCGCAAACCCGCATGGTAACAACAACTATTCAAAAAGTTAAAA
>DAMAVY010000532.1:0-2137 GCA_032077725.1 Clostridium sp.
CAAATAGGCGTATTAAAAATATGTATATATCGCTTTGGCGATAACTTGACTACACGGAATAAAAATCCAAATAGCAATATTAAGAGGCACTGATACGGCCCAAATAAAATGTATGAAGCAACAGTTACTAAAAAACTTGTGCTAAATGACATTTTGTTAAATTCAACTGTAATAGATTCTGCTAAAGTAGTTACAAGTATAAAAAACAGAATATTACCATAATTTCTATAATCAACCTGTATATATCCACCAAATATTGAGAAGATAAAAGAAAGAATTGTAATTAAACATAACCATATTATATACTTCTTTTGATTTGTTGGAATACTTTTCATAATTTCCTCCTGATATATATTTAATGCCGACTATATTATATATAAGTTATTATTTGATTACCAAATTAACCAAGTTGCTGTTGATCCACCAGCCATAGCTAATGCAAGTAATGCTACTAAAGCTTTCATAACTTTATTGTTTTTCATAATGAAATCCCCCCTTAATGTAAATTAACAACGATCCGCTATAAATCTGTCATAATTTCCACTTCGCTAAGGGTAAGATAAAATTAAATAAATTAGATAAAAGTAATATAATATAATCGGCAATTAAATCAGTTTAACTATTTTTCTATTTTTCTATTTAATGCGTCAAGAGTTGCCCTGGCTATAGTTTCGTTTAAATCATTTCGTACTATAGCTGTACCTATTAATGTTTCTTCTAATTCCTTATTTATCATATTTATAATAACTGTTATGAAAGAAATATCTCTTGTCTTACTTATGATAATATCCTCTACATCAAGCACTACCGCTTGTCCAAAAATTTCTTCCACAGCACCAACTGTAGCTTTTGCTATAACTTTTTGTCTATTAATGCTAGTACTAATAGCTGATTTTTTACAGCTATATTCTTTATCATCCATTTTAAGTTTTACTTCACATTCTACGTTGTTATCAATGATAACTAATGATAAACCTGCATATAAAATCCTTTTGATTGACTTTGTTTCTCCATTATCTATTTGAGCTATACTAATTATTTTTCTATCAACTTTATAGCTAAACATTGCGAGAAGTACTGATTCTATATCTCTAACAATTTGTTTTGGTGATCTGATAATATTTGCAATAACATGAATTTCTTGCAACTCTTCTCCATCATATACAACTTTAGCATGGGTAACGCCTTGAATTTTCATTATAATATCTTGAAAGGATTCAAAATCCATAGTTAACACCTCATTTTTTATTATCCTTTTATATTATTATCTATTATTTTCTATTTATCATCATAAAACATCATATTTTTTAATATTAATGGATTTATTCTATTTTTATGTAATTATTAGTCAACAACTTTATAGTAACACATTATTTACATATATCCAAGTGTTATTTATTTTATTTTATGTTATATTCATCCATAAAATTGCACCTATAAAAACTATGAAACTTCAATTTAATCTCTCTGATAAACAGTTGAGGCTAAAAAGAAGTTTCTATAAAACATATTTTCTACCGTATGCTAGAAATTAACCATTTACCTTCATGATCCATTACTGTAATAGTATTTTTCATAGATTTTTCTGGGCCATTGCTGGAAGCTAAATTAAACTTAACATCGAATATTTTAACTTTACTACTTACATCCTTTGCTGCAGAAATTTCATAACTTGTAACCCACGGACTTGAAGTTCCTGTAACCCATGAAATATTTTCATCTTTTAAAAGATAATTTCTAAATTCCTCTTGGAGTTTTGAATCCATTACTGCATACTGTAGTACTCCATTTCTATTCATTACCCCCTTAGCCCAAAGCTCTGCAGCTTGCGTTCCACTGTTAGGTCCAAATTCCCCTAAAGCCTCTTCGGCTAATCCTATATGTGCAATCATTTTATTAAGAATAACATTATTATCACTTACCATAGCTTCTACCACAGGTTCCAATTCTTTTCTTTCAATATTATCAAAGAAATAAACCATTGAAACGGATGAAAGAATTAAGCTCCAAATCACTACTGTTATCATAGTTTTTTTCATTATTATATCCCCACCTTATAAGTCAATAATTATAGTGAAAGTTTAAGAATAGGTTACCCATTTTTAAACTTTCACTATAATTATTGACTTATAAGTTG
>DAMAVY010000533.1:0-2122 GCA_032077725.1 Clostridium sp.
GTAGTTAATCACACCTTTTTCTTCCTGTTCTTGAATAAAAGAGTGCTCTTTTTCTTTACCATTTAAAATACATGGCAACATAACGGAATGGAATTCTCTAATTAAAGTATCATCCAAGTCAAAGCAAACAAGCTTTAGCTCCCCCATTTATATACACCTTCCCCTAATATAGATTATCTCAATTTCGCAATATGAATATTGTGAAGTATCTGTCTTTCAAATAAAATCTTATTATTACCTACTTCTAAAGTAAGTACTTACGAACTGTATTCCAGTTTCCTTCATATTCATTCAATATAATACTTAAACAACCTATTTCTAAATGTAGTTCATTGTTATCCCATCTGTCACCAATTCCTGCAATAAAATCAAAGTGATGTTTTAAATATAGCCTTTAGGATTTTAATAATCCACCCAACCTTGTTCTATAGCAATGGGACCATGCCGGGAGATAACCTGCTTGAATTGCCACGCGTTGAGAAATAATATTGCTACAATCTGTAAAGTAATATGGAATATATCCACGGTTAAGTACTTCAAGTGTTAATGTATTTACCAGAATGGTAGCAAGTTTATTTCCTCTGTAAGGCAATAAAACATCAACACTGACCTCCCACATGGTCTTACACTCAGCAGTTACGCTTGCTATCCCAACAACCGTATTTTTATATTTAGCTATAACCCCTATCATTTCGGTATGTTGACTATCAATGTCATATTGCAAAGCATAATTAAAATCTTTCAATTCATAAAGCTTTTGTATATCATCTTTTTCAATAATTTCATATTCAAACTCTTTATTTCTACTCAAAAGAGTAATCCTGTCTAAATTCGGAAGAAAATATGGGTTGACACCATAAACAAATGGCATATTCAATGCTTCATATCTCGTCTTACCTTCAAGCTGTTGTTTAACTAATGGCAAAATATCAGTAGATGCATTTATTACTATACCGTTTCCCATTGTAACCATTTCTAATCGCGGTGTTATCCAGGGAAAAGGTCGTCTTCCTTCATTTTGTTTTGCTTCTGTAAAAATAAAGCCATCTTTTAAAAAATCATCCGGCGAGCAATTATAGTCAATGGCAAGCTGTTGGTATACACAATCCATCATATTTCTTTTATTAATCATAAACTTGTCCCCCTTTAGTAAAAAGTAATCTTGATTCGTTATAATCTACCGTTGTGACGTATCTTATTAAAATTGTGTATAACAATTTGTATTTATATTCTTTTAGTGAAAATTATCTCTAAAGGTTCATTTTCTAATAGTAAACTACCCGAGTCTTTATATCCTAATTTTCTATAAAAATGTTGTGCTTGTTCATTGGATAAAGTGGATGTCATAACTAATTCATAACCTTTTCTTTTCATCTCAATTTCCCAAAATCCAACTAATTCTTTACCGACTCCATTACTCCTATAATCTTCATCAAGATAAAGCATATTCATAAATGGGGTATTATCCCAAAAATAACTATATCTTAACCAACCAATAATTTTAGCGTCTTGTTCTCTTACTATTAGGATTTCTTTTCCTTTAATTTTGGTTTTTATTAGTTCCCTTGATATATGTTTATCATTATTAAGTATATATTGAAAGTCTGTTTCACTTGCATACTCAATCTTCATTATTGCCCCTCACTTTCTATATTAAAATTTTTTTTAAACATATCACTGCTACGCACTTTTTTACTGATGCGTTACATTATGAATATTGTGAACTATACTTAAATACTGATTATGTTTATAGAGAGATTTCCAATTGAAAATCTCTTGTGTCACTTTCATATAGTTCTTTGTTTATTTCTTCAGCCTCTTTACATCCTATTGCAAAATAAAATGCAATTGTTTCCTCAGCTGAACCAGCACAAATATAAATTTTATCTGCGTTCCATTCTCTTGCTACATTTGCAGAAAGCATAAATAATTTTTTACCTATTCCTTTATTTCTACATTCTAATGTTATAAACAATTGGTCTAATAAAACATAACTATACCTTTCACCAAAGAACTGGCGATTAATTGTTGCAAAGCCTAATAATTTATCATTGCTATTAAAAGCACCAATTGCACTTCCCCCATTTAAAACGGTTTCTTTTAAATGGCTGATGTGATATTC
>DAMAVY010000534.1:0-2072 GCA_032077725.1 Clostridium sp.
ACTTATTACATTATTTTATGGTGAAGACTGTGAAGAAGATAAAGTTAATAAGTTAGTTGAAGAATTAGAAGAAATGTATCCGGATATGGATGTTCAATGTTTTAATGGAGAACAACCTTTATATTATTTCATTACAGCAGTAGAATAAAAGCCTTAGGGCTTTTTTCTTTATAGACGGAGTGATAAGGTGAATATTTATAGTAGTGTTACAGCTATTAAGGGTGTAGGACCTAAGATGGCTGATAAGTTGAGTAAATGTGGTATATATAGTATTTTGGATTTGTTATTATATTTTCCAAGGGATTATGAGAGCATTTTAAAAGTGGATGATTTAGATAATGTAGATTCTAAAGGTAAGGTAATAATAGATGTATGTGTTGAGAGCGTTCTAAGAGATGTGAGGACGAAGACAGGGAAGGTACTAACAACTATTAGGTTTATCCATAAAGGAGCCCTTATAAAGGGGATATGGTTCAATCAGCCCTATGTTAAGAGTGGATTTAAAACTAACAGCAAATATGTTATAACTGGAGTTGTTGAAAAGCAAGGAAAAGAGTTTATTATAAAAAATGCCACTATAATGAGAAATACCACTGTAGAAAGCAGTGACATTATGGCTAGGTATCCATTAAAAGATGATATATCTAATACCTTTTTAAATAAGATAATAACTGAAGCATTAAATTTAGTTACTATACAAGAAAATTTACCTTCATGGATATTAGATAAATATAAATTTATGTCTTTAGATGAAGCTGTAAGGAGTATACATAATCCTAAAAGTATGAAATTATTAGAAGCAGCAAGAAAAAGGTTAAAGTTCCAAGAACTTTTTACTTATTCATTAAAGTTATTAGCACTGAAAAATAGAAATGTTACTGGAACTGGAATTTCTTTCGAAATTTCAAAAGAGTTGTGGAATTTTAAAGAGAAGTTACCTTTCAATCTTACTGATGCTCAAAATAGAACTGTAAGGGAGATATTATTGGATCAGAAAAGGTCTATTCCAATGAACAGATTAGTTCAAGGAGATGTAGGTAGTGGAAAGACTATAGTTGCCCTTATTGCCCTCTTTAATGTTATTAAAAATGGATATCAAGGTGCAATGATGGCACCTACAGAAATTTTAGCTAAGCAGCACTATTATGAGGCAGAAAAGTTATTTAGAGATTTTAATATAACAGTAGAACTCTTAACAGGAAGTACTACAGAAAAAAATAAGAATATAATAAAAGAAAAGCTTTCAAGAGGAGAGATAGATTTATTAATTGGAACTCATGCTCTTATAGAGGATAATGTGGTTTTTGGGAATTTAGGACTTATAGTCACCGATGAGCAGCATAGATTTGGGGTTGGACAGAGAACGAAACTAGGAAATAAAAGAGAAGATATAGATGTTCTAGTAATGAGTGCAACTCCTATTCCAAGGACTTTATGCTTGTATTTATATGGAGACCTGGAGGTGTCGATAATAGATACCTTACCTCCAGGAAGAAAACCTATAGACACCTATTATTTATCATGTAAGGAAAAAGGAAGAGTATATAACTTTGCCTTAAATGAAATAGATAAAGGAAGACAGGTATACGTGGTTTGCCCTCTTGTGGAAGAAAATGAAGATATGAAATTAAGCTCTGTAACAGCACTATATGAAGAACTTAAAAAAAATTACTTCAAAGGGGTGGAAATCGCCATTCTTCATGGTAAAATGAGTAATAAAGACAAAAATTTTATTATGGATGAGTTTAAACAGGGTAAGATAAAAGTATTAATATCAACCACAGTTATCGAAGTTGGTGTAAATGTTCCTAATGCTACTATGATGATTATAGAAAATGCAGAGAGGTTTGGATTATCCCAATTACATCAATTGAGAGGCAGAGTTGGAAGAGGCATACATAAGTCTTATTGTGTTCTTATAGCCAATATAAAAAGTGAAGTTACTAAAAAGAGAATGGAAATAATGAAAAATAGTAGTGATGGATTTTATATAGCAGAACAAGATTTAAAATTGCGTGGCAGTGGAGAAATGTTCGGTTTGAGACAATCCGGTGAAAATGGATTAATCTTAT
>DAMAVY010000535.1:0-2066 GCA_032077725.1 Clostridium sp.
ATAGTTCTTGAATTAATTGTTCTATTTCAGCCTTCGCTCCTACATCAATTCCTCTTGTTGGTTGAGATGCAATAAGTAATATCGGGTCCTTAGAAATTTCTCTTGCAGCAATTAACTTTTGTTGATTACCACCTGATAAGGCCGAAGCAAAAACATCACTATTTGGTGTTCTTACATCAAATTCTTCTATTAATTGATTACAATGTTTTCTTATAGCAGTATAATCCATCATGATGCCCTTTTGAAATTCCTTATTTCTATGAATTCCTAGAATGGAATTTTCAACTAATGAATACTTTAGAATAAGCCCTCTTTTATGTCTATCTTCCGGAATGTGACCAACTCCTGAATCAATTATTTCTCTAGGTGACTTTCCATATAAATCCTTACCACTTAGGAGTATTTTACCATTATGTCCTTTTCTAAGGCCAGTAAGCACTTCCAATAGTTCTGTTTGACCATTACCATCTACTCCTGCAACTCCTAAAATTTCTCCACCACTAATTGTAAAAGAAATATCCTTTACAGCCGGAAGACCTCTTTTATCATTTACTGAAAGATTCTCAACTTTCAACACTTCTCCCACTAGTTTCGGTTCATTTTTATCTACAACTAAATTTACTTTTCTTCCCACCATCAGTTCAGCAAGCTCATCAATGCTAGTTTCCGAAGTTTTAACAATACCAGTGATCTTACCTCTTCTAATTATGGTAACTCTATTACTCATACTCATAACTTCTTTTAATTTATGAGTTATAAGAATAATGGATTTTCCTTCTTTTTTAAGATTATCTAATATTTTGCCAAGTTCTTCAATCTCTTGCGGTGTTAAAACAGCTGTTGGCTCATCCAATATTAATGTACTAGCACCCCTATAAAGTGCTTTAAGAATCTCTACTTTTTGTTGTTGTCCAACGGATATGTCTTCAACTATAGCATTTGGGTCCATGTAAAATCCATATTTGTCCGAAATATCCTTTACATCCTTGTAAGCCTTTTCTTTGTCAAAACGTATACCTTTATTTGGTTCACATCCTAGTACAATATTTTCAGCTACTGTAAAGTTATTAATCAACATAAAGTGTTGATGAACCATTCCTATTCCAAGCTTTATAGCTTCACTAGGATTAGTAATTTTAACAAGGTTACCACTAACATATACCTCACCTTTTTCTGGTTGATAAAGGCCATAAAGTATATTCATTAATGTAGTTTTTCCTGCTCCATTTTCACCTAATAATACATGAGTTTCACCTTGTAGAAGGTCAAAATTAACATTATCATTAGCTACAGTTCCAGGGAAAACTTTAGTTATGCCTTTCATTTCAATTACTTTTTCCAATTCCCTTCCTCCTTATAACAATATCTTCCCTTACAAATCATGTTAAATAAGTTAACAATATTTCAATGCTTTTCAAATTAATATTAATTTATGTATATTGTGTATACTTTGTAACATAATGAAACATATAACAAATTCATCATTATTTGTTATAATCTTCTCATAATTACATTGTAGCTTATACATAAGTTGTAATACTAAGAATACATTAAACTTTTTAAAATGTAATACTTAATAATTTACATTAAAATAGATTATAATGCAATACATTAAATTATCAAAATGATAAAAAAAGCTAGATATACTACCTAGCTTCTTTTATTACACAAATCAAAAATATTATTTATATTAAAAATTATTTAAAATCAATAACTTCTTGTCTTGTAACAGGAACTACAATTTCACCATTTTTAATTTTAGCTTCATATTCTTTTGCTTTTTCAACTACTTCTGGAGCAGTATTATTAGAAGTTGTAGGCGCCATTCCTACTCCGTCTTCTGCAATTCCAAGAACTTTAGATCCAGCTTTGAAAGTTCCATCTACCATACTTCTTGATGCTTCATATGTAGCATTGTCAACTCTTTTCATCATAGATGAAAGAATAACACCAGCATATTCTGGAAGTGAAACCGCTTGGTCCATATCAACACCTATAGCCCAAACATTTTGACCTTTATCTCTTAATTCTTTTGTAGCTGTAAACATTCCTGTTCCAACTCCACC
>DAMAVY010000536.1:0-2065 GCA_032077725.1 Clostridium sp.
TGACGCTTCTAGTATTATATACAACCCAATGTTGAGGGAGATTAGTAGAAAAAGAATTCCATACTTTCTTTTCTCCTTCATACTTCGGCTCTTGATCAATTAATTTAGCCATTCTATTTTTCCCCCTTCTCTTCAGGTATTATGTCTACAATATCGTCTATTTTACAGTCAATCGCATAACATATCTTTGCAATAACTTCCATCGTTATATTTTCATCATTTGACAGTTTTGACATCGTACTATTTCCAATCGATGCAAGTTCTCTTAGTTCCTTCTTTTTCATATTTCTATCAATCATCAATTTGAATAATTTTTTATATGAAATTTTCATGATTACATGCCTCTCCTTCTCAAAGTCAAGCAAATAAATATCCTTAACTAGTATTATACTACTACATTGACTGTTTTTGGTATTTTTTTCGCGGATTGGGATGTAATAAGTACGTTCGTAAATCGAAAATTTACGTAAAATTTAAATTCCATCTTTTCCCCACTCACTTAAAACTGGAATTTAGTTTTTTTTTTTGACCATATATTATTAATGTTAGTATTCTTTTGACCGTTTTCTTTTGACCAAGAAAAAGAGTATAGCTATTAGCAACAAGCAATTCTGAGAGTTATATATCCATGTTTGTATGATTAAAACTAAAAAAGTCTAGAATTAATAACCGAATTATTTGATTGTTCTATTTCTACCTAAAAATCAAATTCATCCGGATCTAATCCTGCATCTTCATGTGCTTCTCTTCTTTCATCTGCATCCATAAATTCTAGCTCCGTTGCATCCAGCCCAGCAGCTTCCAATTCAGATTCCATTTCGTCTTCCTCATCTGCTTGCTCCAACTTATCCATCATTGTCGCAAATGTAGCAAACTCCGTTGTTTCTTCAATTCCGTCAAGTTTTCCATCATGATTGAAATCAAAGAAATCTCCAATAAGCCTGTCATAGTCTCTTCCTCCATTTTCTTATTAACAACAATATGCATCATCAAATCGAAAACCTACTCTTCGATTCGTTGTTATATAATAGGTTTTCTTCTTACCGAAATCCTTTTGCAATGCAAATACCGCAATGCAATGTAAAGTCATTCGTTATAAAATGAAGCAACATCCGTTACAAGCAACTGCTTCTACCTTCTCATTACATTTACTCTCTAAAAATTTCTTGTCTACGTTCCACCTATAGGGTACATATCCATAAAGACTTTCAATTTCCTTTTCTATTTCTTTGTTATCTATAATATCAAGAAATTCTAGTAATTCTTTTTCCCTTACGTCAGGGGCTATATTATATGTTTTATGAATTTGAATTACTAAATCATATAATTTATCCTGAACCCCAAGATGTAGCCTATATTGAGTTACGGGATACCATGCACTTGCAATCATTCTACAAACTAATCTTCTAAAGGTTATTTCCTTATTTCAATTTATAATTTCACTATAAATTCCAAAGAACCAAAATATTTTATAGCTTGTACTTAACTTTTCATCAAATATTCTTTGAAAGCTATTTAAATCAACGGCTCCATCTTTAGGCAATTCAATTGTATTAAAAGTGCTTTCCTGCATAATGTTTTCCTTCAATCTTTGATTTTTATCTATGTATTTTATTAAGATAACCTTTACTAAAACCAAAATTATCAGCTCTAAGCCAAATTTATACGTCACAATAATTCACATAAACAGAGTTCTTGGCTTCAGATGGAGTTCTTTTCTCCACCTGAAGCTTAGAAATCGTTATCCAGGGACGTAGCCGCCATTATCTCCCAGTTAAGTGACACTCCAAATTTTACATTTGGTCAGTGGAACTTACTCCACCGAACGCATGTAAGGCGGAGTTTCATAAAAAAAGATGGGAGTATTAGGGCGGGTAGTCATCGAATAAAATTCATTTACTTTAATTCTACCACCCAACCCTACAATTCTCAACCAATTTAAACCATTTTCTACATCCATCTACTAAATTTCCTTCATATTCAAAAACCCACAATCTACAATAATTACAGATATTAATGGGGATTAAAAAAGCTGACTCCTATATAATATAGAAATCAGCTTTTA
>DAMAVY010000537.1:0-2056 GCA_032077725.1 Clostridium sp.
ACAACTTCTTAGGTCATGACTTGGTTAAGGAGTTATTTAACAGAGACGTAAAAGAATTCAATAGATATGCACAGATATTTGGACTTATGGTTTACGACTACTGTAATGTAAGTGGAGAATATAAAATCACAAAAGATATATTAGCTAAGGAGTTAGTTGATAGTAAAGTGGTTTATGATGTAGATGGAAATGAATATTGTGGATGGAATATATGGGGATCTGATGTAGATGTTGATACAACAGCTGCTGCAATAAGTGCTTTATCAAGCTATTACGATAACAATAAAGAAATTAAAGAGGTTGTAGATAAAGCGGTTAAAACATTATCATTAATGCAAAAAGAAAATGGATGCTATGAAGCTTGGGGAAGTGAAGCTAGTGAAAGTATTAGTTTCACAATTTTAGGACTTACATCAATAGGTGTTGATCCAGCTGGTGAATTATTTACTAAATCAAATGGGGATGATCTAAACAATTTAGTTTCTGCATTGCTTACATTTAAGGGCAGTGATGGTCAATTTAAGCATACAACAGATACTAATAATAGCTACATGTCAAGTGAGCAGGCATTAAGAGCTTTGATTGCATTAGAGCAATTTAGAGCTAATGGTAAATATAATTATTATAAGAGTAATATTGATGCAAGTACATTACCAGTATATGTTGAAGGTAATAATACTCCTATCGTTAACGTTTCAAAAGATACAGATGATATGAGAATACCTATAGGTGTAATTAAGGGGTCAGAGTCAAATGAAGTTGTAGTAAATTGGGACGATACATCTATAAATATACCATCTATGATTTTTGATTCATATACAGGAATTTTAGAAAATTATGAGGTTATCTTAAAAAGAGAAGTTTTAGATAAAAATTCTAATTTATTAAATATTGAAAATGGCATTAAAATCATAGGTAAGGTATTTGATTATACAATGTCAGTAAAGGATAATAAAGGGAAAACAACAGAAATAAAAGATTTTGGTAACAATAAAGTAAAGGCAGTAATAAAATTATCAAAAGAGGACATAAAAGGAATTGATACCTCAAAATTAGCAGCATACTATTATAATGGTACTGAATGGGAAAAAGTAGAGGGTGGTAAATTTGATAATGATAATTTAACATTTACCTTTGAAACTACACATTTCAGTGTTTATAGTTTAATGATTAAAGATGATCAATCTAAAAATAATAGTAATGAATCAAATAATAAAACAAATGATAAATCAAAGAATGAATCTAATGATGACACAAGTAATAAAACAAATATTGAATTAAAGAATGGTAGTAAGATTGAGTCAAATACTGCCAATGAAAATAAATCAGACAAGCTTCCTAAAACAGGAGAAGCTATGGGCTTAAATCTATTAATAATTGGTGCATTTATTTGTATAGTAACAGGA
Organism: Clostridium sp.; assembly: GCA_032077725.1. Classification (GTDB taxonomy): domain Bacteria; phylum Bacillota; class Clostridia; order Clostridiales; family Clostridiaceae; genus Clostridium_J. The sequence continues at coordinate 1,407 of DAMAVY010000537.1, forward strand.
GTTGTTTTAATAAGGAGAAAAAGAGTAAATAAAAATTAATATAATAAATGCATGGGGAAGCTTTAGGCTTCCTTGTGCGTTTATAAAGGCTTAGAAAGAAGGTGCTATTTTGAAGGCTAAAAATAAGATATTTCTTATAATATCAGCCATTATTATTTTTACTGGCATGTTTGTTTTTGCTCAAAAACTTCAAAAATCCTATAATAATACAGTTGCTGAAAAAAGTATGATTACGGCAGAGCAAGAGAATAAAGAAGAGAGTAAAACTGATAAAAGTAATAAAGAAACTAGTACAGAAAAGGTTGATAATAAAGAAGTAAATAATAAAGATACTAGTATAGAAAAGTCAGCTAATAAAGAAAATGAATTATCTACAATTAAAGATAATACTGATTCTAATGCTGAAAAGAAATCTAATGATAATAGTTCCAATTCAAAAAATTTATCTTCTATCAAGAAAGAAACTTTAAGTGAAAAGCAAGAAACATCAAGTTCAACAGATAGTTCAAATGTAACTGTAGAACTTAAAAAGGAGGAGCCAGCTCCAGAAGTAAAGGATGAAACTCCAAACTTTATAGTAATTGATACAATAAGTAATAAAACATTAGCGTCTAAGCATGTAGATTATGATAATATTACTGTTGCTCAAT
>DAMAVY010000538.1:0-2034 GCA_032077725.1 Clostridium sp.
TTAAAGTCTGGTCTTGCATTAAATAATGAGACTCATATATAGTAATCTCTACTATATATGAGTCTCATTATTTATATAAGTATAAAAAAGTATATTAATCTATATACTTTTTTACATACATTTTACATACATATGCAAGGATGTTTTAGCTAATATTAATAAAACAAGATTTTATTATTGTACTATTTTTCTATTAAGTTATATTACCTAAATCATAAGTTTAGGTATCACTTAACACTAAAAAATATGAGGTGATTTTATGTATTTTAATGATTCAAGTGAGGATGTAATTAGTAAATTTAATACCAATCCTAACACTGGACTTACTTCAACCCAGGTTGAGGAAATGAAGGCAAAGTATGGTCTTAACAAACTTGCTAGTAAAAAGAAAAAAACAAAGGTCCAACTTTTCATGGCACAACTTAACGATATTCTAATTTATATCCTTATAGTTGCAGCCGTATTATCCGTAGTTGTAGCCAAAGAATATAGTGATGCAATTATTATTGCTATAGTTATTCTTGTAAATGCAACTGTTGGAATGGTTCAAGAATCTAAAGCAGAAAAAGCTCTTGATGCCTTAAAGGAATTATCTACACCTAAAGCCATCATAAAGCGTAATGGTGAATTAAAAGAGATTCAGTCTGAAGAAATTGTTCCAGGTGACATCATAATAATTGATGCAGGCAGATTCATTCCTTGCGATATACGCTTAATTGAAAGCGCTAATCTAAAAGTAGAAGAATCAGCTCTTACTGGTGAATCTGTACCTGTTGATAAAGATGCAACTCTTGTACTTGAAGGTGAAAAAGTCTCTCTTGGAGATAAAAAGAACATGGCATTTATGTCTACTCTAGCTACCTATGGTAGAGCTACTGGTATTGCTGTTGCCACTGGAATGAATACGGAAATTGGTAAAATAGCTAAAATGCTTGATGACGATGAAAATGAACTTACACCTCTCCAAAAGAAACTAGAACAGCTTGGTAAAATTTTAGGTATTGTTTCCATTGTTATATGCATAGTTATGTTTATAGTAGGCATTTTACAAGGTAGAGCACCTGCAGAAATGTTCATGATTTCAATCAGTCTTGCTGTAGCAGCAATTCCTGAAGGTCTTGCAGCAATTGTAACAATAGTACTTGCTATAGGCGTCCAAAAGATGATACAGAAAAACGCTATAATCAGAAAACTTCCATCTGTTGAAACTCTAGGTTCTGTAAATATAATCTGTTCTGATAAAACTGGAACCTTAACTCAAAATAAAATGACGGTAGTTAAGTATTATGTTAATAACAATATTAAAGAAGTACAAAACTTCGATGCTGATAATCCAGGTGAAAAACTTTTACTTGAAAACATCGTTCTTTGTAATGATGCTACCTCTACTGCTGAATCTAAGACAGGTGACCCAACAGAGATAGCCCTAATAGATATGGGAAATATGTTTAATATATTTAAAGAAGATCTAGATAAAATTCATAAAAGAGTAGATGAAGTTCCTTTTGATTCTGATAGAAAGTTAATGAGCACAATAAACACTTATGATGATAAATTTTATGTAATGACTAAGGGTGCTACAGATAACCTTCTTGAAATATGTAATACTGCTTATATTAATGGCAAAATTATTCCTCTCACTGAAGATATCAAAAAAGATTTCTTGCAAGCTTCTATTAAAATGTCAGAAGATGCTTTAAGAGTTTTAGGTTCAGCCTTTAAGATACTTCCATCAACAGAAGTAGAAGTTAATCATATAGAAAAAAATTTAACTTTTATCGGGCTTATAGGTATGATTGACCCTCCTAGACTTGAAGTTAAAGATTCTATAAAAACATGTAAATCCTCAGGAATAGCTACTGTTATGATTACTGGTGACCACAAAAACACAGCCTTTGCTATTGCTAAAGAATTATTAATAGCTGATGATATGAGAGAGGTAGCCAGCGGTGCTGATATCGATGATCTTTCTGATAAAGAACTTGCAGACAAATGTGAACATTTAAGAGTTTTTGCTAGAGTATCTCCTGAGCA
>DAMAVY010000539.1:0-2022 GCA_032077725.1 Clostridium sp.
AGACTTATTTTCTGATGGAGGAAAATATAATAGTGTAGAAAGAGCTGTTCTTCATGGAAAAGAAATGATTGAGCAAGGTGCAGATATAATTGATATTGGTGGAGAATCTACTAGGCCCAATCATACTCCAATAAGTGCAGAAGAAGAAATAAATAGAGTGATAAAAGTTATTGAGGCTTTAAGAAAAGAAACGGATATACCACTATCCCTTGATACATATAAAGGTAAGGTAGCAGAAGTAGCAATTAAAGCGGGTATTGATATAATTAATGATGTTTGGGGATTTAAAAAAGATCCATACATGGCTGAAGTAGCAGCAAAATATCAAGTTCCTTCAATACTTATGCACAATAGAGATAATAGAAATTATAATAATTTCATGGAAGATGTAGTTTCAGATCTAAAGGAAAGTGTAGACATTGCTTTAAAAGCTGGTGTATTAAAAGAAAACATTATTTTAGATCCTGGAATTGGATTTGCGAAGGATTATGAAAAGGACTTAGAAGTTATGAACAACCTTGAAATGTTAAAAAGCCTTGGCTATCCAATATTACTGGCTACTTCTAAGAAAAGAATAATAGGCAATACCCTTAATCTAAATTCAGAAGATAGAGTAGAAGGAACTGTTGCTACCACTGTTATCGGAATAATGAAGGGCTGTAATTTAGTTAGAGTTCATAATGTACTTGAAAATAAAAGAGCAGCAATGATGACAGATGCTATTATAAGAAGGTAAAAGGATATAAAAGGGATAAAAGGAGAAAATGCAATATGGATAAGATTTATATAAAAGACCTTCAAATATTTGCAAATCATGGAGTTTTAAAAGAAGAGAAAAAATTAGGACAAAAATTCCTGATTTCATTAGAAGTGAGTTTAAATTTAAAAAAAGCTGGAACTACTGATGATTTAAAGGAAACTATAAATTATGCCAAACTATGTGAAGAAGTAGAAGAACAATTTAAAAAAGAAAGCTATGATCTTATAGAAACCGCTGCTGAGAAAATAGCAGAATATATACTTTTAAATTATGAAAAAGTTGAACTAGTTAAGGTCCTTCTTAAGAAACCTTGGGCACCAATTGGAATGACATTAGAATATGCAGCAGTAGAAGTAGAAAGAAAGTGGCATACTGCATACATTGGAATGGGCTCAAATATGGGGGATAAGGATAAAAACCTAGAAGGTGCCATTGAACTTATAAAATCAAATATAAACAATAAAGTTACTAAAGTGTCTAAATTTTATGAAACAAAACCTGTTGGATACTTAGATCAAGACGATTTTATGAATTGTGCTATAGAGATAAAAACACTATTTCAACCAGAAGAATTAATTGATTTTTTACTAAGTACTGAAAGTAAACTTAAAAGAGAAAGAATAATAAGATGGGGCCCTAGAACTATTGATTTAGATTTACTTCTATACGATAACTTAATTAGTTCTGATGAACAAGTTATAATTCCCCATCCTAGAATGGCTGAAAGGCTTTTTGTATTGAATCCTCTTTGTGATATTGCTCCATACGTTGTCCATCCATTATTAAATAAAAGAATTATTGATATAAAATCACAACTTAAATAATGCAGTATAGTTCTTTAAATACGAATTAAGGGAACTCCCAAGATGGAGTTCCCTTAAAATATTATATTATCATAGGACAGAAGGCCAATAATCTTAAAGCTTAACATTGAATTTGTTTTCAATGTATTTGATAAGTTTGTAATTAAATTCAATATGTATGTCATTGTGACATACAGCTTTGTTCATAAGATTCACAAAAGCTTTCTTATTACAGCTTAATATGTTATTATAGTAGTCACGCGATAATTTCCAATACTTTTGTGGAAAAGAAAGATATGCTAAAATATATTTATAATCATCTATAGTGAGAGGGTGAGTTGCTTCATATTGCTGTAGAAAGTTAATAGCTAAATCGGCATTCCAACAAGTGTTTTCACGTCTTAAAAGTCGTCTTAAACAATAAGATATATCAAGGGCACAATAATCATATTTGCATTT
>DAMAVY010000540.1:0-2009 GCA_032077725.1 Clostridium sp.
ATTCATAATCTAAATATGATAAAGTATCTTCAATAGTTTCTTTAGTAGAATTAATACAATTTATACAATTTAATATATTTTTTATAGGTGACACAAAACTAGTTACATACCCAAAAGCAGCTATACCAGTTCCAATAGTAATTTCTCGCTGTACTAATAGATATGCTACTGTTGCAAAGGTGATGATTTCAATAAAGAAAACCCCAATAGCATTCAGCATATCAGAAATAGTTTTACATTTTCCAAAGTGAAAACGATTTTCTTCGCTATCCATCAAAGATGAAAAATGTTCCCTCACAAAAGCATCTGCTGTAAATCTATTTATTCGTTTTTTTCCAGATAAAAGATCTAAGACTTTTCCAAAATAAGACCTTAAAGCCAATAATTGTTTTCTTCTACGCTGAGATAATTCCTTTTGCACTATTTTAGGAATAAAAGCGGTGATAATTGAAGTTCCTATAACAACTATACTAATCCGCCAATCAACAAATAAAAATAGAGCAGAAGCAAAAACAATAATATTAATAATAGATTTAATTAGGTCAATAGATGCACTTAAATAATCTTCATCTATTACTTCTACATTATTGTTAAAAATTGATAAATAATCAGAAGGTTTTTTCTCGTTAAATTTACTATTATTAAGTGATATTATGTGAATAAACAAATCTCGTTTAATCGCAATAAAAAATTTTTTTGAAACTATCCATTCATATATTCTTGAGATATATTGGAATATGCTATTTAAAATAATTAATAACAAATATATAACTATTAGTTTTATAGCCAGATTCCATCCCCCTTGTAAAATATTATCAAACAAGTATTTGTTTAATACTGGAAATAAAGCTACCGTTATTGAATATAAAATAGTAAAAATTATCTGCATTAATATAGATAATTTTAACTGTGCTAAATATCGTTTCAAAATTACAGCCGCCTTCTATATAAATTAGTGTAATTCTGGAATTGTTGCATAATCTAAGCAGTTTTCCATATACATAAGCTTCTCCAAATTTGCGCCACTCTTTAAAACGGATAAAATGGTTGTAAAATATATGATTTCGGGAGATTTGAAGAAACCTTCTTGTATCTAGCACTCTCCTTATTTATACCTTATCAAGTTAATTGAACCTTTTACTTCTTGTTTAGAGATATTGCAACTATTACACCTACTACTATACCTGAAGGTACATACCAAGCTAACCTTTTAGTTGTAATTCCAAAAATAATTCCTAATAATAATCCAATTACCCCTGATAATGTCCAAAGTGCTGCTGATACTAAACCAGCAGGTACTGCTCCAATTGCAGTTATCCCCCCATAGCTGATAGTGCTGCAGTTACAGTAGCAACTCCTGCTCCTACATTTACAGCTTTTATAATCATTTGAGTTTCATACCCACTAAATGAAATATTTACACCGTACCAGTTTACACTAACATTAAAATCTCCATCAACATATTCCATCTCATCTCTGTCAATATCAACTAAGCAGTTTGGTAATTCTAAAGCCATTGTACTCATTTTTATTTTTCCCCCATATATATTTATTTTAGAATAATTTTAAACTTTTGTAAATAGTTAACAAACGATTAATTAATTTGCGCGAAATGCTTATTAACCTTCACTTAAGTGTAAAATTCTTTTAATGCAAAGTAATTAACTAAACTTAACTCCAATTAGCTCTAAGAAGTATTTCATATATGTTACCTTTTCATACTTAACTCTTATTTCTGTTACCATTCCAATAGTTAGATTAAACTTTTCCCCTTTAGTATCCTCTAGATAAGTCTTATCTGGTTTAACCTTTACCTTGAAATAAGCACTGACAACAATTTCTGTTTGATTTATTACTCATACCCTTTTTTCTCTGTTTTTGCTATACTTCTTGAAAAGTTCATTTAATAAAACTTCCCACCAATATTAAACATAAGCGAGGGCTAATATAATTGAAGAATTAAGTTCCAAAATTGAGCTAATAGATTCTGTGAAATTTCATACGAGAGG
>DAMAVY010000541.1:0-1999 GCA_032077725.1 Clostridium sp.
AAGAAATTTGCAGCATATAATATAATGATGGTGAGAGCAATTAGCATACCACCTTTAGTTATATTAGAAGCTTTAATATTTTTCATATATACCTCCTTTTATATACAACTTATACAATCTCCACCCATACATTCACAACATGTATCTAACATCCATATATTCAGACAAGTACCACACATGTCATTAGAATTATTTTTTTGACCATAGTATGTACTTCTATAAGAATTTTGGGTACGATTTAGTTGATTATACATTTGTCTATATTCTAAGTTGTTGGGTTCCATTCTGCAAGCGGTGTTTATTAAGTTATTAGCACTGTCATACCAGCCTTTTCTAAGGTGTACAACTCCCATTAAAAAGTTCCATTCTGCAGTTCTGTTTGTGATAGCATTAAGCTTTGCTTCAGCACCACCTATATTCCCTTTATTAATATCCATTCTAACGGCTTGTAAAGAAGGATCATTATAGTTATTAGAACTATTACTATAACTTGTTGAATTTCCATAGTTCCCGCTAGATCCAGTATTACTATTTTTAGTTAAGGTATCATAGGCTTCATTAATTTCTCTAAGTTTTTCTTCTGCTAAGTCTTTAAGTGGATTATTTTCATACTTGTCTGGGTGATATTGTTTTACTAGCTCCCTGTATGCTTTTTTAATCTCATCTTGAGAGGCATTTTCTTTAACTCCAAGTACTTCATAAGGATTATTCATGTTTATTGTCACTCCTTGATTTAATAGTTTCTATTTTATTCATAAGACCTAACTGTAAAATATTATGTAGTAGGTCCTCGTTTTTATTAAGGGTAAGTTTATTTAAAGCTTCCACGGTGGCATTGGCACTCATTATAAGATTAAATTCAATTCTATTTCGTTCCTTTTTAATTAAATCTTCATAGGATAGGCTTTCATGGTTGAAAGTTTTGTTTATAGCGTTGAATTTATTCTTTTCCATATCCTCTTTTAAATCATCGTAGGCATCAATTATATAAATCCATCGTCCTAAATTATATCCAAGATTATATAAGTCATTATAAAAATTTTCATCTTTATAATAATATGATACTATAAAACCTGTTAATGATGCAAAACTATCACTAAGTTCATCAATGGAAATTTCATTTTCAGAATTTTCAAGGGTTCCAAGTTTCCTTATGTTATCATCTATATTTTCAAGGACAGGATTTAAGTCACTTTTAGTGCTTTTTATAAATTTCTTAAGATAGAAGGAAATAAGCTTTTTATTAAGTGCATTGTCATCGTTATAATCATCTAGTAGTTTATAGTATACTAGTGCTACATTACAAAAGGCTGCATAATCTAGAGCCTTATTATTTATAACTTTAGGTTTCTTCTTTAAGGGATGAGCCATGCACTTGGTTACAATATATTCATCACTATTATCCTCTAAGCTGTCTAGAAGGATGCCTAAAAAGGTCATATCGTAATTTAAAGCAATTCTACACAGATTGGAAAAGTTATTTTTAATTGAAATACAAAGACCACAATAGTATGCTTTAAACATTTCATAATCTTTTATTTTAAGTTCTAGTTTATAGGGCGTTACATAACCAAACATTATATTTTTTTAACAATCCCTTCATCTTCTAATATTTCATAGATAGTTTGTGAGGTAGTATCACTCATGGTGTAACCTAATAATTTCACTACTTCTTTTATTTCATCCTCATTTGCAGATTCAATTTCTATGTATGGAAAAGGACAAAAGTTTGGATCATTTATGTCAATTTCAATAAGTGTATTTTTATATTTGTAGCTTTCACGATGCTTTTTAATTGAACTTGTTAATTCTAGACCTAGGGAGGTGAAGATTTGTTTTCCCATAGTGCTATCATCTATAATTACTTCATTTTCTTCCATGATTTTATATTTTTCTTGGCTGATAAGTTTTTTAGTAGTCAGGAAGTTAACAACTACATTGTTTAAATTATCTTCTACAATTCTAATTCTAGCATAACCCTTTTTATTATAGAGTCTTC
>DAMAVY010000542.1:0-1991 GCA_032077725.1 Clostridium sp.
AGGCGCTTACCCAGAAATTATGAGAAGAATACTATCAGATGTTACGAAACGTTTACAGGTATCAGAAAAGCAAACGATGCAGGTTGGTATGGAGCAAGTAGAGTCTCGTATTATTGATTTTCTATCAGAATACGTTGAAGATGAAGAAAACCATACTTATGTGACTTTACCAATGTCGAAAAAAGATCTAGCCTCATACTTGGGTACAACCCCAGAAACAATAAGTCGTAAGTTCTCATCATTGGAAGAGAGAGGTTTAATTAAACAGCATACTCAAAAATATGTTGAGATATTTGATTTAGATAAGTTATTATTTGCATCAAGTTAAGTTAAATGGTTCTGTGTCAAATAGTATTGGTCAGCAACACTATTTTTACCAAATGTTGAAAAATGAGGAACAGGATCTTCTAAACTCAAACCTAAAAACCAGCGATAAGCGATATTCACTTCTATTTCTTTTATTGTTTGTCTCATACTTTTAATACCAAATAGATATTGAATCATTGGTAATTTAATTAGAAGAATAGGATCCAAGCTAGGACGTCCTTGGATTTCATCGTATTTCTCTTTAACCAATTCATAAATAAAGGAGAAATCAATACATTGATCTATTTGCCGCAATAAATGGTCCTGTGGGACCAAGTCTTCAAGAGAAAAGAAACCGATTTGTGCGCGTTTACTCATATCTTGTTTTGAGAGCATCTGGATACACCTCCAATTGATACTCTTATTTTAACGGATAAAAAAAGACAAAGCACTAAAAACTAGTACTTTGTCTACAGTCTGAAAGCCCCATTTAAGGGGCTTTTTTATCTATAAAATAAAGTTCAGAAAAGTCTCAATCGTGCCACTTTCATACATGATGTATAGTCCAAGTGGAATGAATACTAAGGGCACAATGATTCGCTCGTATTTTTCAATTGTCTCGGATATTAACGGAATAGAAGATAGCACCCGACTAAGCTCGCAAAAGATAATTATGCCGATTGCAAACACAAGCAACGCCACGAGGGTCTGTGACCAATCTAACGAAGCAAAATAAGGTATATAGATACCTAAATTATCTCCGCCAGACGCAATTGTCAGCAATGTGACTGTCCAAAACAGTTGATTTGCCTTGCTTTGTTCTAATCTTTCAATAATTTCTTCCTCTTCTTCTTCCTCACCTTCTCCAACAATTGCAAAGCGAATCCCTAAATAGATAGGGATTAAACCAAGCAATCCAACCATCCATGCTTCAGGCACGAAATTGACGACATAAGCAGCAACTAAACTCGCCCCTACAAGTAAGCCAGTTCCTAGATATTGCCCCGCATAAATATGCCATTTCTGTTTATTCTGTGATAGCTGTGCAAATAAAATAATTAAAATAATTAAATAATCGATACTGGTGGAAATATAAACACCAATAGCAGATATGATTGTCTGTCCCATAAAAAAACCTCCAGTATTAGTCAGTAATAAATCAGCAGATTTTAGGAGAGCACAGACACATTAATTTAGTTATCGCTAATGGGTAATGTCGAACGTAGGAAAGCATTTTACTCCTCCTCAAAACGTAGTTACAAAGTAATTTCTAACTGGAATTCGGTGACTACTTCCTTGTAAAGTATAACCCACTATACTTTACAAGGTAAAGTGTGGGCTCTCCGAGGGGTCTTGCAGACGGCTCTGTCGGCTCTTTTGAGCCGAGTATCAGCGCACCCTTATGGTGGCATTTAGCTGATACCTGTTTGACGTTTTGCTACTCTACCTTTTCGGTAGGTATGCAAACCTCAAACCAAAATAAAAACCCCCTTCGACTTTCGTCAGGGGGCTTTTATATTTAAGTGCATTTAATTTTGAAGATTACCCTCAAAATATAGACCAAAAACATCGACATTATTATTAATGGTTTGATGAAAACGAGTGATATTTTTGAACGTAAATTCATCACTATGATTTTCAAAGTATCTTCTTAACTGAATAATATTTTTTAAATCATTATCTGC
>DAMAVY010000543.1:0-1988 GCA_032077725.1 Clostridium sp.
TGCCGCAGTTGATTTAATGTCCACTGAAAAAGGGAAACCATTATATGATAATCTTGGATTTCGAGTATCAAATTATACATCAATGAATAAGTTCCTCTAGCTCCTGCAAAATAAGCATAATCAGAAGTTATATTAATTCACAATATTCTTACATAACGCAGCTGGATTTTGTGTAATTAATGAAAGTAATAGTATTGTTGAACTATTAGTAAATAAAAAAGATTATTTAAGCAATACTATGTAAATTTCAATTTATATATTAATATAAATATTATATATGAATACCGTATTATTCAAAGAAGAATATGCGGTATTTTTTATTTAGAATTTTTAAATCTATAGTGAACTAAGTAAGAAATATGATCTTTTAAATTATTCCTTCCATACTTTTTCCTGTTGCTGTGATACTTGAATAGATGACTTTACACTTGTTATGCAAACTGGTAAAAGTCCATCTTATAGGGTACATTTTGCATTCAATTAAACAGTCAAAGCCCACAAACCCGCCTGGTGACAACAACTAGTTAAAATGTTAAATATTTAAAATGTTAAAATGCTAAGATGTTAAATTGTTATATATTTGTATGTTTATATAGTTTAAATTTTAAAATGTTAAATATGGTTATATTTAGTTATATTCAGTTATAAAGAAAATTTTATTTTTTATTAATGAAGATTGTACTGATGAATTAAATTTAGCTTTGACTGCTGGTTTTGAGATCAAAGAGAAATATAGATGTTATGAATGTATACTTTAGTCTATTGAACGCTCCTAATATTCTATTATTGTTACTAAGTAAAAATATGATCTTTGAAATTAAATATTACATTATTTCAAAATATGTTACAATAAGTGTAAATAATTAGATTTGAATCATAGTTGTATTTAATTGTGGGCGATAAATAGGAATTTGAAAGTGGAACAATTTATGGAAATAGTTAAGTTTAATTTAAAAGATAAAAATGAATTATTAGAGTTAGATAAAGAATGTTTTGGAGTAAATCATTGGGATAATGAATTATGGCAAGAAATTTTAGGGGATTTAGAACATAATATTATTTATTTAGTGAAACAAAATAATGAATTAATTGCATACTTAATGATATTCAATTGGGGAAAAGAAAAAAATTACGTTAAAATTACTAATATAGGAACTAAAAGTTGTTTTAGAGGACAAAAATTAGGTCATAAATTATTTGAAACAATGATAAATGAGATGAAAAAAGAAGGAATGAAAAATTTTAGAGGAGAGACAAGAGTTACAAACTATCCAATGCAAAAAGTATTTAGTGATTTTGATTTCAGAAATGTAGAAACTTATAAAGGGTATTATGATAACCCTACTGAAGATGCATTGAGATATCATTTAAGTATATAAATATGTTGATAAATTCCAAGTTATGTGGCTGCCATTTAATCACCATTGCAATACAATACGACAATAAAGGGGAAATTTATTATGAATAATAAGATAGAATATCAAAAAATTTATCCAGTTGATTATGAGATATTGACAAGGATAATGACGTCTGCATTTAATGAAGATACATCTATGCACACTGACTTAAAAGATGATGGCCCTACAGGATATAATGATGGTAGTTTAATTAAAAAACTTAATGAAAATGAAGGCTTTGAAAGTTATAAAATAATATATCAAAATAATATTGTTGGGGCTTATACAGTTGAAATTAAGCAGCATAATGAATATACTTTGGAAATGCTATTTATTGACCCAGACTACAGAGAAAATCATTTGGGAACTATAGTGTGGAAGGATATAGAGCAAAAATATATGGATGCAAGAAAATGGACTGTTGAAACTCCTGATTATTCAAAAAGAAACCATCACTTTTACACTAAAAAATGTGGTTTTTCATTTATTATAGAAAACGTATATGATGATGGTGCTAAATCTTTCATTTTTGAGAAAAAAGTTAAATAAGATTATATTTAAATGGCTACCATTTTTATTTTAAATAAGTTA
>DAMAVY010000544.1:0-1981 GCA_032077725.1 Clostridium sp.
ATTATATATGTATAAACAATATTCATAAATCTTACTTTAGATTTGATGCTATAGAGGTTATTATATCTAGTAATGGTAAAAATCCCTATATAAATCTTATAAAAAATGCTTTTTAACTAGCGCAAAAAAGACTGTGCATGATGAATTTTTATTCATCATTATGCAACAGCCTTTTTAAGTATTTACTAATTATTCACTAATTATATTTTTCAAAAAAGATTCTCTATGAACTTCACAGCTACCATACTCTATTATTGCATCTATATGTTCTTTAGTTCCATAACCTACGTTTTTTTCGAAATGATACTTATTATAAGTCTTACTATATTCCTCCATAAGGTTATCTCTATAAACTTTAGCTATTATTGAGGCACATGCAATAGAAGCACTTTTAGTGTCACCTTTAATTACGCCTGCGTTCCTTAGATTAAATTCTTTTATGGTATAACCGTCGGATAAAACTAGGTCTGGAATTACTTTTAATTCTTTTATAGCCACTTTAAAGATTTCATTGTTGCAAAAGCCAATGCCTTCTTTATCTATTTCTATATTGGTTTTTAATGCTATGGAATAACTTACAGCTCTTTCCTTTATTAATTCACTTAGCTCTTCTCTAACTTCTTTAGTAAGTTTTTTAGAATCATTTATACGTAAGATTAAATCCTCAGAATTATGGTCAAGTACTACGGCTGCAGCAACGATAGGACCAGCCAAAGGCCCTCTTCCAACCTCATCCACACCTGCTACAACTTCATATCCATAACTTCTATCAAAATCATATAGTTTTTCAACTCTATTAACTTCCTTAATATAACTATCTACATGTTTCTTAAGCATTTCTCCTAAAGTTTTAACATTTTTTCTATGATCTGAGTGCAATATTTCATATATGATTTCATATTCTTTTTTATGACTTGCTACATCATTTAATACCATAAAACCTCTAACCGAAGATTTTATATCATTAAATCTCATAGTTTTGATTTCTTCTAAAAAATCTATTTTATTCATTTTTACTTTTTATATCAGGCACCTCTAAGGAAATAGGTCCTAATTTTCCCCCTCTAAATTCATCTAATAACATTACTGCTACCCTATTATAATCTATATTTCCCCTTGAAATTATAGCTCCTCTTTTCCTACCTATATTTTCCATATTTACAAGAGGACTTTCATCCAATTCAGCTAATTTATATCTTTCCATTAGTCTACTTCCATTGGTAACTTGAAGTCTTGCAATTAACTTTAATGCCAATTCTTCAATATCCATTATTTCATCTTTTATTGCTCCTGTAAAGGCTAAATTAAGCCCTACTTCTTCATCCTCAAACTTAGGCCATAAAACTCCTGGTGTATCCATAAGTTCTATTCCAATCTTTGTTTTAATCCATTGTTTGCTTTTAGTAACACCAGGTCTATCTCCAGTTTTAGCAGCGCTATTTTTTGCCATTTTATTTATAAATGTTGATTTTCCTACGTTAGGTATACCTACTACCATAACTCTTGTAATAACATTTACAACTCCCTTACTTTTAAGTCTATCATGTTTTTCTTTCAAAAGTTCCTCTAAAGTAGGTTTTATTTTGTTAAGTCCTGCACCAGTTATACAGTTAACTGATAATACTCTAGTTCTTTCATCCGACAGTTTCTTAACCCATTTTTTTGTTACATTTTCATCACTGAGATCACTTTTATTGAATAGAATTATTCTAGGTTTTTCACTACAAATATCTTCAATGTCTGGATTAGAGCTAGAATATGCAATCCTTGCATCTCTAATCTCAATAACTACATCAACTAATTTTAAATTTTCTTTTATTTCTCTTCTAGTTTTTGCCATATGGCCCGGAAACCAGTTTATACCCATTTATCTCACTCCTAAGATTATTATAAATTAAATATATATAATACAAATATATTATAAAACAAATATATAATAAAAAAAAGGGACTAATAAGTCCCCATTTTCTATCTTCTCTCT
>DAMAVY010000545.1:0-1962 GCA_032077725.1 Clostridium sp.
GGTTGGATTGCAGTTTGAAGTCACGCCCAAAAAACGAAATCTGCCAAATTGGAATGACATCGACACTCTATTTAGTGAAGAAGATTGATGGACAACTTTCAATTACCCACAGAAATCAAGTCTATTGAAATATTTACAGATAATTTCAAACAAGGCTTGTTGACGCATAGTGGTCATTATTACTATCAACCAGTACAAGAACAAAGATTTGTATCTCTTACAATGACTTTACCGGATATGCAGGGATATTCACATGGGGCATTACATCCTATTTTTTCCCAAAATTTACCAGAGGGGCATAATCTCCATTTTATTGCCAGTAAACTTGCTCGATATGCCAATGTAAATGAAATGTATTTATTGGCTCTACAAGAAGCTAATGGTATTGGCATGTTGTCCTATAAAAGTGAATTGCAATTACCAGAAGTAGAAATAGTTAGCCTCGATGAAATTCTTAACTACAATAGCCAAGTTCCACTTTTTCCACAATTATTAGAAAAATACTATTTACGAAACTCTTTAGCTGGAGCTCAGCCCAAAGTTAGCATTCCCAATGTGACTAGTATAACGGAGCGCACTGTTCAACAAAAAGACCTGATTGTTAAGTCTTATGATGCAGACTTTGATTTGCTTACGGTAAATGAATTTGTCTGTATGGAAGCTGCTCGTCATTGTGGTTTGCAACCACCAAAAACATATCTATCAGCCAATTTAGAAACCTACATTATTGAGCGTTTTGATAAAGCTGCTGATGGAACCAAGTTAGGCTACGAGGATTTTACGACTCTTCTCAAAAGATCTAATGACCCAAACGAGAAGTACAAGGGGAGCTACGAAAACTTGCTGAAAGCCACCTATCTATACACCCGAAGTGAAGCAGAAGTCGTAAAAATGTATAAGTACATTGTTTTTAATTGCCTGATCGGGAACGGTGACGCTCACCTTAAAAACTTTGCTCTGCAATATACGCCAGATATGAGTGAGATCTTTGTATCACCACCTTTTGATATCACACATACACTCATTTATAAAAATATTGATGATCAGCTTGCCCTTAAAATAAATGGCAGTAAGCAATTCCCAACTAAGGCAGAGCTGTTGAAATTGGCTGAAAGTCCTGAATTTCGCATTAGAAATGCCAAAGAAATTATAGAGTATTTCAGTGACCAAATTGCTAACTATTTAAAGTTATCCAATGAAATTGAATACTTAGATGGATTGCGAGAATCTATTGAGCAGAATCTATCAAAGGTAATGAGCACTCATTCAATCAAGCCTGTATATAGACATGACAAAAAGAAAAAGTACAAATAATCCATTCTAGAATAATTTACAACCGTAGTAGCTACTATTATTGAGAGATGCCCCCAGAGACGTGGGATTTATTTTTCATTCAATGATATAGAATAAACCCGAACAGACTGGTCATATCGGTAACAGGCTGACATTTATTGAGGGAGGGAAGTGTTGACTTAGGTATTCCTTGGCAGTTTGGCGGGATCAGAGATAGTAATATTGCGGTTTTGAGATTAGTAGATATAAGTAACACCAGAATGGATTTCTCAGATTTACAGTAGAAATTCTTTTAAAAAGCTTGAATACCAAGATGCAATTCGCAAGGAAGGTGAAGATTTTGCGATTGAATACAAACGAAAAGCTTTGGTCGCTAATGTATAAAAATCGATGAAAATTTTTGATAGATCGAAGATTTTATTTGATAAAACTAGTAATGATTTTTTCCTAAGTGAGTTTTATTTCATTATTAGCTTTATTTTTTCGCAATTTCATTTTTAGCTTTAATTTCTACTGAAAATTTCAAAATTAATTTTTATGAACAACATATATAGAGATAGGCTATCTGCATAACATCCTATTTAACATAATATACATTATACGAAATACTATTAATAATACGATTATCTATGTTGTTGCTCAAGCAACTTATATTTTTAAAGTACTTCA
>DAMAVY010000546.1:0-1945 GCA_032077725.1 Clostridium sp.
ATATGGTAATGGTATATCCGAACAATTTTGAAGACAAAGAGGCAGTTACCGCTTGACTTGATGACTAAAATAGGGGAAAAGATATAGATGATCAAATTATCTATACAGATTTGGCTGAAACCATGTCAAATCTGACAAGGGGAATTATGGATGCCATTACCCTTGTACTTATTGCCTTTGCTGGTATTTCACTTGTTGTCAGCCTAATTATGATTTGTATTATCACATACACCTCAGTACTAGAGCGTACCAAAGAAATTGGTATTCTACGTGCATTAGGCGCAAGGAAGAAAGATATTACTCGTGTATTTGATGCGGAGACCTGTATTTTAGGTGTATTCTCAGGCATTTTAGGAGTTGTAATTGCATGGCTCTTAACCATACCAATCAATTCAATTCTTTATAAAATGACCGACCTTAAAGGAGTTGCTCGTCTGCAATTGTCCCACGCTGTAATACTAGTTGCCATCAGTACTCTTCTAACTATACTTGGTGGTCATGTTCCAGCAAAAATGGCATCAAAAAAGGATGCTGTTGAAGCACTACGTAGTGAGTAATTTTCCTTTGCAAAATTAATTGAGAATTGACAATTGACAATTGACAATTGCTTCCCCATTGAGTATTTGTTGAAATTATTTTTCAATTCTTCATAAGCACTATAAATTACCCCTTATTGAGATTCAATAAGGGGTAATTATCTTATAAACATAGCACATTATAGCTTTTGCATATCTAAATCACTACTTAGTAAATTACTTGAAAATCAAATGCATGATTAGAAAAAATATAAAAGCTAAATTTCCCATTTTATGATATCTTTCAAGTTCACCATTTTTATCTCTATAAATGAATTTATTTATTACTCCAGTAAAAATTACAAATAAAATCCCTAACAAGGTTAACAAACCCCAAAATGAAAATCCTACATTGGTTTTCATTATAAGTATGTGAATAATAGCCGAAATAAGTGCACCTGCTCCAAACACTCCATGATTCTCTTCTAAAATGCTAATAAGATTTAAAGTTATATCTATAAGTGTCCTATGACTTTTCTTTGATAACCCTCTAATAAATTTATTATAAAATCCTGAAGCAACTGTTCTTAATAATGCTCCTAAAGCAAATATAATACAAAGAATACCCCAAAAATTTCCTAAGAATTTCATACTCCACCCCTTAACTCCTTCTAATACATTTATATGAATCTAATTCTATTCCATTCTATTTTTCTTTACTGCTGAATTCATATTTTCACACTTATAAATAAACTTTCAATATAACATACTTAATATTAATGATTGTGTCAATGTCAATTTCTTTCGTATAAACTATACTGCATTTTTTTTACTGATAATTTTCTTGGTTATAAGCATAAAAATCAGAACCAATATCAAATTCAACAACATATTTAAGTAAGGACACAATACTGGCATTTGAAAAACATTAAAACTCATATATGACTTCAAAATCTGTGAACAGCCTATGAGTCTTAAAATTGACAGTTGATTAACCTTATAAATAACTTCTACACTATCAAAGCCAAGGAGCATTGATATTAATGGAATAAAATGGATACATGCTGATACAAAAAATGACACCATTGATGATTTGAAAATGCACGAAAAAAATGTAGTCATTAATGCAAGTGCTATGACCCCTATAAGCTGAAATAAAATCATTATTCCATAATACTGAACCATAGTAAAATTATAAGGACAAAATAGGAATTCCCCCATATTCCTTATCGGTGTATCTGCTCCAACTGATGAAAAAGGAATAATAATCGATAAAAAATTAATAAAATTAAAGAATAAGGTTATTAATACTGAAAAAATAATAACCGCAAGAAATTTCATCCATACAATTTTATTTCTTCCATTTTTACTGCTAAATATTAAACTGTCCATTCCTGAAGAATATTCATTAGAAAACACAGATGAAGTTA
>DAMAVY010000547.1:0-1939 GCA_032077725.1 Clostridium sp.
TGGTTCTATAATATATAGTGTTGGTGAATAAAAACTAACACTATTTTTTTGCATAAAAAATGAGACAAGTGAACATCATCTCTGATAAAATATAATCGTCGAAAACCATATTAAAGGAGAGATGTCACATGCCTCAAGACAATTGTATAATAAATCTACTAAATTTGAAAGAAGAAAATATTAAATTTGAAGAAAATTTTTGTACTGAAGAAACGATAAGTAATATAAAAGTTAAGTTCTTTCATGGAATCTTAACTTTTCAACCTGACAGCTGCTATCACTGTGGTAGTATTTTTGATAATAAAATAATTAAGTATGGATTTAAGACTTCTACTATTAAAATTCCTAATATATCTGGATTTAAAGGCTTTTTAAAATTAAAAAAACAGAGATACCTTTGTAAACATTGTAATTCTACTTTCACACTAAAAACAAATATTGTTAAAAAGAATTGTTATATTTCAAATAATACAAAACATTCTATAGCTATTAGTGCTAAAGAAAAAATATCCGAAAAGGATATTGCTAAAAACCATAATGTATCTCATTCTACAGTTAACAGAATAATAGAAAGCTTTTATGAGAACTACAAACCAAATTATAACTATTTACCAGCTCATTTATGCTTTGATGAATTTAAATCAGTAAAATCAGCAGCTGGCGCTATGAGCTTTATATTCTGTGATTCTGATACTGGAAATATCGTAGATATTGTGGAAGATAGAAGGTTAAATGTATTAGAACGATATTTTTTGAAGTATACAAAGTCAGCTAGAAACTCTGTTAAAACAATAGTTATAGATATGTATAGCCCTTATATATCCTTAATCAAAAAAATATTTACTAAGGCTAAAATAATTATTGATAAATTTCATATAGTGCAATTATTTAGTCGTTCTCTTAATAAAACAAGAATTAAAATCATGAATAAAGACAAGAAAAACTATAATAAATTAAAGAGATATTGGAGATTACTCCTTAAAGATACTTCTAAAATAGATTTTATTAAATACAGATATCATCATTGTTTTAGAAATAGAATGAGAGAGGTTGATATAATTAATTATTTATTAGATTTAGATCCAGAATTAAAAGCTTCATACGAGTTATATCACCAAATTAGAGCTTGTATAAATATTAAAGATTTCAATGGATTAAGCAAAATAATTTATTCATCCAATGATAATATATCAGATTATATGAAAACCTCTATAAGAACATCTAAAAGGTATATAAGCTACATTAAAAACACTCTTGAATATAATTATACTAATGGCTTAATAGAAGGAATAAACAACAAAATAAAAGTAATTAAAAGAATAGCCTTCGGCTTTAGATGCTTTTACCACTTTAAAAATAGAATATTAATTACCCAAAATTTAACAAAAATAAAGACCGCTTAGTAAATTATATAATTTACTAAGCGACCAATTTGATTATATTTTATTCTCAATTAAAATGTTTCATTTTTCTCTAACAACACTAGTTGACAAAGAACCATTATTTTAATATTCTATACAACAAAAAACCATTACCTCTTGCGGTAATGGTTTTTATGATTCATACGACTAAATCTATAAGCCGAGTTCTGTATTTGACGATCATCTTTCTAGGTCTATTGTTGCCAATAGACTCAAGCGACCTACCTACGGGATGCTACGAGCAGTAGCTTTTCTAGTCCCTACTTGGTCTTGCTCCGGATGGGGTTTACATAGCAGACTAGTCACCTAGCCTCTGGTGAGCTCTTACCTCACCTTTCCAGCCTTACCTACTTAAAAAAGCAGGCGGTATATTTCTGTTGCACTATCCTTAAAGTTGCCTTCACTGGGGTTTAGCCAGCACCCTTGCTCTATGGAGCTCGGACTTTCCTCATGCAATGCATGCGATCATCTGATTTACTCGTACTAATAATATATCATAGATTAATCCTTACTTCAAG
>DAMAVY010000548.1:0-1922 GCA_032077725.1 Clostridium sp.
TACAACTTTAACATAGATAAGGATACTTGGTTTGAAGAATTGAAAGCTGTTGCAATAGAACTTGGTTATGCAGCAGACAGAAAGGCCTTTAAAAAGGATCCTGAGAGCTTTAAAGGCATGGTTTCAGATGTGGCAGGTTGCGTAAGAACTGCATTGACTCATAGAAGTAATACACCAGATCTTTATACTATTATGCAAATAATGGGTGAAGAAAAAGTAAGGGACAGATTTAATAGGTTCTTAGCTTTATAGTTTAAAAAAATTGGCAAAAACCATCCATTTTATGGATGGTTTTTTATCTATAATAGAGACATATTTATTGTCTTTAATATAATATCTCCACAGAAATTCTTTTGCTTCATCAGCATAATCAATGCCTATTCGTTTTGAGAAAACTATTTCAAATGTGGATGTATTATCTTCATCTTCATAGAAAAACAGATCATTACTAAAAATAGAACATGTGTTTAAATTTTTATTAATATTAAAGGCAATACAGAGCTTACCTGGCCCAGAGGTAAGATTTAATATTTCTTTAGTCTTTAATTTACTATAAGATTTCTTAAATCTATTTTCACTCATAATATCAAAACCTTTTATTGGCTCTATTGCACGTATAAGAACTCCTTGAGGATCTCCTTCCTCGCCTGTTACTATGTTCATACAATTATACATACCATATATGGAGTATACATATGCTATACCTGAACTTCTAAATAGTGGTTCAGTTCTTGGGGTTTTCTTATAATTATAGGCATGAGAAGCTTTATCGATTTTCCCTATATACGCTTCGGTTTCTACAATTCTACCTAAGAGAGTAATTCCATCATATCTTCTCAATAATAACTTTCCAAGGAGATCCTTACCAACATCACGTGCATCTCTCTGAAAAAAATTAGGATTAAGTGGTTTTAATTTCATGTTTAATCCTCCTAAATATTTTTTGTTATTTAAGTAATTTATATAAATTATTTATCGCTATATTAATAATGGTAATAGTTTTTCCGTTATTAGATTATAAAGTTATTATGTTAATTTAAACGAATTTAATCCTATATTAAAAAATAATTTCTTATTTATAATTATATTGATTAATTATAAGTACTATAATTATTTTATTAATAAAAGATTTTGAAAAATTGCAACCATTAATAAAATGAGATTTACATTGCAATGAGAAAATATTGATGCTATTTAAGTAAAAGTGAAAGATAAGCTTTAGCGAGTGGTTAACTAACTTTTAATCCATAGTTTTCCCTTTATATATTAGAGCTTGAGTAGGAGTGAGTGTAAAATGGAAAGTAAAAGTAAAAGTAAAAGTAAAAATAAAAGTAAAACGGTACTGATAACAGGTGCTTCTTCTGGTATAGGTTATGAATTTTGCAAGGTATTTGCAGAAAATAATTATAATCTTATTTTAGTTGCAAGAAGAATTGATAGATTAAATGAAGTTAAAAAACAGTTATTAGAGAAGTATGATATAAAAATAAATGTTATAGAGGTTGATTTATCAAATTATAACAGTAGCAATGAAATTTACAATGGGGTAAAGTCATTAGGAGTACATGTAGATGTGCTTATAAATAATGCTGGAATAGGAAACTGTGGTTACTTTAATGAAATATCTATTGAGAACCATCGAAAGGTCATGGAAGTTAATATGAAGGCACTGACAGAACTCACATATTTATTTTCCAGTGAGATGAAGAAGCGTGGAGATGGAAAAATATTAAATGTGGCATCCACTGGTTCATATCAACCAGGTCCACTTATAGCAGTTTATTATGCTTCAAAAGCCTATGTTTTATCACTTACAGAGGCACTTGCAAATGAGCTTAAGGATTATAATATTCAAGTAAGTGTGCTTTGCCCAGGAACTACAAGTACAGAATTTCATAGTAAATCTGGAAAAAGCACACTAA
>DAMAVY010000549.1:0-1920 GCA_032077725.1 Clostridium sp.
TCTACATTTTTCAAATTTATGCTTATAGTATCTTTATATTCTTCTCTTTGTTCATTATCTGAAGTAGTAAACCAATTTTTAATAACTAATCTATCAAGGACAGGTTCTATACTAATATATGGAATACATATATTAATGAGTAAATCTGTATCAAACATCTCTACTCTAAAAGTTACTAATGCTACTGCTTCACCCGGCGCCAATGTTTGATTTAATGCTGGATTTGTTTCCATACCATCCAGAACTGGCTCCACATGTATAACATCTTCCCAAGCTAATTGCAACTTGGAAATTAACTCACTATTAATATGCTTAATAATGTTTTTTTCTATATCTGTTAATTCTTTGAGTTCAGGTTTTTTTCCCCCTTGTCCTCCAGCTAGAACATCAAATATTCTAAAGACAAACTCCCCATTTGTCTCTAATATTAACTGTCCCTCTAAAGGCGGCATTTTAAACAAGCTAAGAACGGTAGTTGCAGGAATAGAGTGAATAAATTCCTCATATGTCATTTGCTCTACGCTCTCTATCCGCACTTTAACATTACTTCTAAGATGTGCTGTTAAGTAGTTAGATACTATTCTCCCATAATTATCATGTATAAGCTCTAGTGCTCTAACTACATCCTTAGAAAATTTTTGCGGTCTCTTAAAATCATAATGTTTTGTTTTTAACGTTTCCTCTTCTTTTTCTATATCGCTTGGTTCTATGTCGCCAGAAGACAAGGCAGATAAAAGTGCATCTATCTCACTTTGTGATAAGGTTTCTGACATACTTTACCTCTTTCTACCCAGCGGGTTTATTGTATTAGTTTATCAATGTCAATCATAGTTATTATTCTATGATCAAGATTTATGATTCCTTTAATAAATGGTTTGTCTTTGTTCTCATGAACCTTTTTAATCATATCTTCATCAATATTCATAACTTCTTCTACGTGGTCCACCATTACTCCAACCTGTTCTCCATCAAGTTCTAAGACAATAATATTATTACTATCTTCCTTAACGTTCATACCTAAGAGAAGATTAATATCTAAAATACAAATTACATTTCCTCTTAAATTTATTAAACCCTTGATATATTTTTCTGAGCCTGGAACCTTCGTGATTTTCATAAGTCCATTAATTCCTTGAACTTTACTAGTTGCTACAGCAAACTGTTCATTACCTATTGTAAAAACCACAACTTGCACATAAATCCCTCCTATATTATCCTAATACTTTTTATCTTAATACTTTTTATCCTAACACTTTTTTAATAGCCTCAAGTACTCTATCAGCTTGGAAAGGCTTCACTATAAAGTCTTTTGCTCCTGCTCTTATAGCATCCATTACCATACTTTGTTGTCCCATAGCACTACACATAACTACCTTTGCACTTGGGTCAAAGGCTTTAATTTCTTTAACTGCTTCTATTCCATCCATTTCAGGCATTGTTATATCCATTGTTACTATGTCAGGCCTATTTGCTTTATAAAGTTCTACTGCCTTAAGTCCGTTGCTAGCTTCCCCAACAACTTCATAACCGTTTTTTTCTAAAATATCTTTAACCATCATTCTCATAAAAGTCGCGTCATCTACAATTAATACTTTTGCCATTTTTCATAACCTCCGTTAATTTAATCCTAAAGATTCTAATATTTTTTCTAAAGTTCCTGGCTTAGGAATGAAATAAAATTCACCCCTTAAATCCTCATTTTCCTGTGAGAAACTTGTTTCTACATCTAGAACACTATCATTATACTGTTCAGATTCAATAAAAGATGTAGATAAAACTGCTGTAAGCATGTCCTTTGCCACTGCAGGTACTGATGGAAACATCTTTATATTAGTAAGTTGATTTATTGCATTCATATAGGTAGCAAATATTATATTACCTATTTCAGCTAATGCTGAATACCCCAGTTCATTTAAATCC
>DAMAVY010000550.1:0-1914 GCA_032077725.1 Clostridium sp.
TTTTCAATGGATTTTACATCTTCTATGCAATCCCCTAAATGAATTACTATGTCTGATTTATAGTCATTTATGTATTTTGTAGCTACTTCTATAGCTCTAATATTATGATGAGTGTCACCAACAAAAGCAATTTTCATGTTTTTTCCTCCAGTTTAATATCTATTAATGTAAAATATTATAACACTATTCTTGAAAAGCTAAAACAATAAATATATTCAAGTCCATACAAAAGAGGCTGTACACAATGAAGTTTATTCATCATACAACAGCCTCTTATCTGTAGGAAAAATAATTATATAATTATTTTTTATTAAGACAATACATAAACCTAATTACATTTATTCCACCTAGACCTACTAAAATATAGATTGTTCTAGCGATCAAATCTGAAAAAGCAAATATAAAGTGAATAAGATTAAAGTTTAATAGACCTACTAGTCCCCAGTTAATTGCTCCTATAATAACAAGTATAAATGATATTTTGTCGAGTAAGGTAATTTTACTCATAAAGACTCCCCCCAAAAATATTTTATTGTAAATCTTAATTTTTATAGATATTCTAATTTATATATATGAGTAAATAGGTTAAAATAGAACTGTAGAAGGAGTTCTAAAAAAAACGATAACACGAATTTTAAATGGACTTTAATGTAAATAGTATGTTATAATACTGAATGATAATGAATAAAAAATTATTTTTGTACGGAGGTTGTTATGAGAAATACATATAATTCACCATTAAATACTAGATATGCGTCTAAAGAAATGAGCTACCTTTTTTCTGAGGAAATGAAGTTTAAGACATGGAGAAAACTTTGGGTTGCACTAGCAGAAGGAGAGCAAGAGTTAGGACTTGATATTACTGATGAACAATTAAATGAATTAAGAGATAACATTGAGAATATCGATTATGATTTAGCTGCTGCTAGAGAGAAAGAAGTTAGACACGATGTAATGAGTCATATTTATGCTTACGGTGTTGTAGCTCCAAAGGCAAAGGGAATTATACACCTTGGTGCAACAAGTTGTTATGTTGGGGATAATACTGATTTAATTGTAATGAGAGAATCACTTATTTTAATTAAAAATAAATTAATAAATGTATTGTATCAACTAAAGAATTTTGCAATGAAATATAAAGATCTTCCTACTTTAGGATTTACTCATCTTCAACCTGCACAGCTTACAACAGTAGGGAAGAGAGCTACCCTTTGGATGAATGAATTAGTTATGGATTTAGAAAATCTTGACTTTGTTATAGATCAACTTAAGTTTAGAGGAGTTAAAGGTACTACAGGAACTCAAGCTAGTTTCATGGACTTATTTAATAACGACGAAGACAAAGTTAAAAGATTAGATCAAATAGTATGTGAAAAGATGGGATTTAAAAAGTCTTATCCTGTAACTGGTCAAACTTATTCTAGAAAAGTAGATTCAATAGTATTAAACACACTATCTGAAATTGCTCAAAGTGCTTATAAATTTAGTAATGATTTGAGACTACTTCAAAACATGAAAGAAATGGAAGAACCTTTTGAAAAAAATCAAATTGGATCTTCTGCTATGGCATATAAAAGAAATCCAATGAGAAGTGAAAGAATTAGTGCACTTTCTAGATATATAATTGTGAATTCTTTAAATCCAGCAATAACTGCTTCAACTCAATGGTTTGAAAGAACTCTAGACGACTCTGCAAATAAGCGTATATCCGTTGCAGAAGCATTTTTAGCCCTTGATGGAGTACTTAACCTATACATCAATATAACATCTAATATGGTGGTATATGAGAAGGTAATAACAGCTCATGTGAATAGTGAGTTACCATTTATGGCTACAGAAAATATTATGATGGAAGCCGTAAAACTTGGTGGAGATAGACAAGATTTACATGAAAAAATAAGAGTTCCTTCATTA
>DAMAVY010000551.1:0-1902 GCA_032077725.1 Clostridium sp.
TGGAGGTTAAGAGGATTACACGAAGGTATTGGATTCTTTGGGAAACCATCCGGAAAGCCGATAGAGATACTTGGCATCAATCATTACCATATATCAGAGAACAAAGTTAAGGAAGAATGGATGACTTTTGACGGCATAGATGTTTTACGTCAAGTATATTTAGAAACAGATGATAAGTATTATAGTCCAGAAGAAGATTAACAAATGCTATCAAGAATATTATATTAAGGGGGACTTATAAATATGGCGAACTCAAGCGTAGAAAACACAAAGGTATCAAAAACAGTTGATGAAGGCATTATTCTAGGAAAGGATAGGACGAATGCCCAGAGGTATTTGGCATTTGCATCTATACTGGTTGTTTACTTTTTTTATTGTTATAACTTCATGGTAGGTACTTTCGTAAAGCCAACTATGATTTACACAATTGCCGAAGGAGGCTTTGCATTTACCCTTAAACAAACAGAATCAATTTTTGCAATAATGTCCTTTGCTACAATACCAGGTACTCTTGCATTTGGTTGGCTTTCTGCAAAAATAGGGAAAAAGAGAACACTTATTTCAGTAGCCTTGATGATTGCAGCTACTACGTTTTTACCAATGGTTAATCAAACAAGCTATATGCTATGGAAGATAGCACGTTTTACAACAGGATTTGCACTTGGCGGAGTGTTTGGAACAGCAGTACCACTAGTAACAGATATGTTTCCACAAAAGTACCGTGGCAAGCTTGCAGCAATTCTTACAAGTACATTTTCAATTGCAATGATTTTTGGAGGAAAACTTTATGGTTCCCTTGGAGATGCCAATTGGAAGGTGCTTATGTATACAGCTATTATACCTCCGATAATTGGTGCGATACTTGTATATTTTTCAGTTCCAGATGATAAAGAATATACTAGAAATCTTATAGCAAATGCAAAGGAAAAAGGTGAGAGAATTAGTTACTTAAGCATGTATAAAGGAAAGTATCTATGGATAGGTATCGGAGTTATACTTCTATCAGGAGCTAACTTTACAGCTTACTCTTCTTTTTCAAACAATGCTACAACTTATTTAAAAACAGTTCTAGGATTAAGTGCAGCAACAGCAGGTTCAATTTATAGCTTTCAGGGAATTGGTCAATTAATTGGATATAATGTGTGGGGTTTCTTAGCAGATAAATTTGGAAGAAAAGTTCCAGCAATAGGAATGATTTTTAGTGCCGTTTGTGTATTTATGTATATGCAGTTAGGACCAAAGGATATTAACAGTTTCAAAATGATATCTATATTTTTAGGATTTAGTGTTGGTTTCTCAGGTGCTTGGGGTGCTTACTATACAGAATTGTTTCCACGTAGATTTAGTGCTTTGGCACCAGGAATCTCTTTTAATGGTGGACGTTTAATTTCTACCTTTGCACTGCCAGCTATAGCAGGAATTGCAGCCACTTCAGCAGGAATGATAGGGATTTTCAAAATTTCTATGATTATATTTGTAGTTGGAAGTGTGATTTGGATAATGCTTCCTGAAACATTAAAGCGTCCAAGAGAAGATTAATAAATAAAAGAAATATTTCATCATCAATTGACTATAAAAAATGAATTTTAGGAGGACAAAATGAGCAAATATCAAGACGCAAAGAAAGTAGTAAGAAATTATTTTGATGCATTAGAGAAATCAACGCCTGAAAATGTATCAAGTGTATTAAAAGAATTTACTAGTGAAGACTATTTATGGAGAGGTGTTTATCCATTCCGTGAGCAAAATGGTGCTGAGGCTGTAGGAGAAAAATTTTGGACTCCCTTGATGACCTCACTAAAACGTATGCAACGTCGTCAAGACATATTCATTGGGGGAACTAACGAAATTAGTGGCGAACAATGGGTAATGAGTATGGGACATTTTATGGGACTTTTTGAT
>DAMAVY010000552.1:0-1900 GCA_032077725.1 Clostridium sp.
AAGCTGCAAAGCTAAACACTCTTAAAGAAGAAAAAAAATCTTTGCAGGAAGAATACACTACTATGTCTAATAATATAGCTACAATAGCACAAAACAAAGGGGATATAAAGAGTTTAAACTATGGTATAGAGTCAAAGTCTACACTTTTGTATCCAAAAATTTATCAAGATAGAATTATTTTAGAAGTAAATAAATTATTAAAAGATGCCGGGATTAAGGGAAATCTAACTTTTTCAGAAATTGCAGTAGCACCAGTTGAACCATATTTTTCAGCTCCAAAAGAAGAAAAATTAAAAGGGACCCTTGATGAAGTAGTTAAAGCAGCAGAGAAAGATAATAAAGGGACTAGTGATGAACAATCTGTACAAGGAAGTGAAACTACAAAAGCTACTGAAAAAGCAAGTGATTCTACAGAGTCCACTTCAGAACAAAAATTTGTAGAACAAATGAAGGTATCAGTATCTTTTAGTGGTACTTACAGCAATGTAACAAAGTTTATAAAGATGATGTCAGAGTATGATAGACTTGTAGCCATGCCTAATATAACAATAACTTCTTCAGGAAAAGACGAAGTTTCAGGAACTTTGGATTTAGAATTTTATTCAATCCCAAAACTTAACAAGGAAGAGGATAGTAAATATTTAAAATGGCCATATGCAGACAAGGATGGAAAAGAAAATCCATTTTTAGCTGGAAGCACAGCAGCATCTAATAAAACTAGGGAGAATGGATATGAACTTGTAATGTCATTAAAGAGTACTAATTCAGACTTGCCAAGCATTACCCTTGGTAGAGAAAGTGATTTGACTAAGGGAACTTATGTATATAATGACGAAAACCAGAAGGTAGAGATAGAAATTCAAGTAAATGAAGTTAGTGGAAAATATTATATTAAATATAAAACTCCTAAATCCAGCTACCCTTCAAATTATAGTGAAAATGGTATAGAACTAAAAAATATAGAGGGTGACATAACTGTTGGGGTCTATTCATCTATAAGAACAGACATTAATGACAAAGTTGGAGCAAATATTAAAGTAGTAAATAGCACAGACAAAAAAGTTTCAATAACTATAGTAGATGATGATAAAGCAAGCCCAAGAGTACAGATAACCTCAGAAGGAAAGGTAGAGTATGTTAATAAGTAAAAATACTAAACCTAGAAGAAGTAAAAAGGGATTTACTCTTCTTGAAGTAATAATTGCCTTTGCATTAATTTCTATATTTCTTATTCCAATATCAAATTTGATACTTAATTCTGTGAAGATTAATAAGCTTACAGAAAATAAGCAACAGGCTAAGGCCGTACTCCAGGACACTGTGGAGAATCTTAAGACTATAGAAAATATATCCCCATGTACTTTAACTAATGGAGTAGTTGTAAGTGATGCCACAAGTGAAGATGGTAAATCAGCATATTCCATTAGTGGAGATATAAATGGATTTTCCATAGAAGGAACTATAACTGAAAAGTCACAGGTCACTAGCAATAAAAACAAAGAAATTAATATTGATAGAGGAATATATTTTAATGGTAATTCAATATCGGTATCTGAGAGTGCCAGTAAAATGGGGGAAGTTATATATAAGTCATCAGGAAACTTTATTATGCCTGGTGAAGACGTTAAGATATCAATGGATGCAGGAAACATAAGTATTTTTTATGGTGAGAGTAAGACTCCAATGTGTAGTTTTTCTCCTGAAAATAGTGCCGTAGTCCTTTGTGTTGATGATGAAACTGCTAC
Organism: Clostridium sp.; assembly: GCA_032077725.1. Classification (GTDB taxonomy): domain Bacteria; phylum Bacillota; class Clostridia; order Clostridiales; family Clostridiaceae; genus Clostridium_J. Next base: position 1,746 of record DAMAVY010000552.1, read on the forward strand.
AGGTAACAAATTAAAAGTAAACATAGAAAATAAACTAGATACAGAAAAGTTAAAAGTTTATTTATATAATAGGGCGAAAACCTCTGAAAGAGAGGATATAATAATATCTAATTTAAAAGGACCCATAGAGTTAATAACGGGTATGCAAAGTAATG
>DAMAVY010000553.1:0-565 GCA_032077725.1 Clostridium sp.
GACTATATCCTATAAGCTCTTCAATAGTTTTAAAATCAATATAAAGTGACATACAAACCTCTAAAATATTTATATATATAGTATATGCTCATAAATGAAAATTTGTTCAATGGCAGTCATATAACTTAGACCCACAAGCCAGTCATTTTTTGTAGTAATTTCATAATAAAGAAAGGAGCATCTGTAAAAAGATACTCCTTGTAAATCCTATTTTATACTTATTCTATAAGTATACCTACCCTAGGAACATTAGTTAATATTCCCTCTAATCCTCTGAAATATTTAAATTGTGAAGTTGCATCCCTACCAGCAGCTAACCCATGCACCATATATTCTCTCCATCTTGGATCATTGCTTATATCATATACCACACCATTAATGGCTAAATAAGCAGGTTTTCCATATAAGCCATCGAAATAAGCAAGTTCACTTAATGTAAACTCCTTAGTATGTCTGGAATAGCTTCTTTGATTTTCATAGTAACGCTGATTTCGCTCAGCAGCATCTGACTCAGCTTTAGTTTTGTGAACTGTACCAAATGGATGCTGAGGTGGTGCATAAATTG
>DAMAVY010000553.1:575-1884 GCA_032077725.1 Clostridium sp.
CATAAATTGAGTATAATTTAATTGGTTTATCACCTGTATTAACTAGATTATGCCATGTTCCAGCTGGGATAATAAAGATAAAGTCATCCTGGACTTTTTCCTGAAAATCCAAGGAATTTTCTTTATTTCCCATTTTAACAAGTCCTTCTCCCTCTTCAATACGAATGAATTGATCCAGGTTTGGATGTCTCTCTAAACCTATTTCTCCTCCAACAGGAATACTCATTAAGGTAAGTTGCAAATGTGCTCCAGTCCATAGTGTAGTACGGTAATTTTCATTTTGTTTTGTGGCCTCAACAATATTAATGACAAAGGGATTTGGCCCATAATCTTTTAATACAATTGGAGTCAAATTTAAGTTATTCATTGGTGTATTAGTAAAATTAGGCCCTTGGTTGCTCATGAAATCATCAGCCCTCATGTCATAATCATACTGTGGTAAATTATCATAATCTGAGTTGGAATATTTATTGTAATAGTTATTCATTTAGTAAACTCCTTTAATATGCTTACATTAATATCATATGAATAACAACTTAAATTTGATTCGCTTTATTCATCTAGTTCTTTTGATAATTTTTCAAGTGCTTGATTTTCAACTCTATATACTGTCCACTCATCCATTGGAATTGCACCCATCTTCTTATAAAAATTTATAGATGGTTCATTCCAATCAAGACACCACCAATCTAATCGTCCACAATCTCGTTCTACAGCAATACGTGCTAATGCTGAAAATAAAGATTTTCCAAGTCCTAATCCACGCATTTGTGGCTGTACATATAAATCTTCAAGATACAAATTAGCTTTACCCAAAAATGTAGAGAAATTATGAAAAAACAAAGCAAATCCAACAGGTTCTCCATTATATTCTCCTATTATTACTTCCGCCTGTTTTTTTATAAATAAAGAGTTGTATAAAGTTTCTTCAGTTGCAACTACTTCGCTTAATAAGTTCTCATAGTCTGCTAATTCCTTAATAAATCTAAGAATTAGCTTAGTGTCTTCTTCATTTGCAAACCTTACCTCAAAATTTGGTATTTTGGTTTTTAAATATATCATTATATCTGTATCCACCTTTACTTTTATAATTTTGGCTTAAATATAAATTTATATATAAAGTATATTTTATATTATAATCTAAAATATATTTGATGTATATTGCTTTTTCATTTGAACAGTTAATGGGATGTTTTTGTAGACATATCAAAGTATATAGAGGGGAGATTGTTTTACATGACGGTGTTTGTTCCATTAATAAATATAAATTACCAAGAGAGAATAAAGCCTCACCTGATTTAGAATCTAT
>DAMAVY010000554.1:0-1884 GCA_032077725.1 Clostridium sp.
GCCTACAGCATACAAACCACCACCGTAAACCACAGTGTCATAGGCTGTCAGCATACTTACATTAACTTTTGAAGCATCAAAAATATCCGCAGATAACTCCTCTGAAATCCACTCTGCATACTTTTTTGCAAAACCTGTTTTTGACTTGTATATTACAACAGTTTTCATTATTCTCACCTCTTACAACATAAATTTGCTTCTATTATCTAACAATCATGTCCTTTAAAAATATTGTGCAAGAAACTTACTGTAGATTATGCTTATTAGCGAAGGTTAATCCAATATATTTGTTGTTCTTTACCTTCATGGAAATTTTCGCCTGTTAATGTACCACCAGAGCTTATCGCAGTCCGACTTGAAGCAATATTATCTTTATCACAGATAATCATTACTTTTGGAATTTTCATATCTTTTGCAATTTCTAAAACAAGTAATAATTGTTGCTTACCATAACCTTTTTTTCGCTCAGTTGGGCGAATGCCATAACCTATATGTCCTCCATGTTTTTCTAATTCATCACTTAAAAAGTGACGGAGTTGAATAGTACCTATAATTCTATTATCAGATTTTCTTACAGAAAAGAATGTGCTGGCATGAACATTATTGTAAAGCTTATCTTTCTCAATTGAAAGAACAATTTCAAGCCATTCATCAAAATCATTATATCGGGCTAGTCCACAACTACCATTGATATTAGTTTCCTCAAAGTCAAAATACTCTTCTTTGTATTCCAGAATTTTTTCTTTTAAAACCTTCGATGGATTTACTAAAATTAATTCACTCAATTTAATACCTCCTAATATAAATAATCTGTAGTTCTCCTTATATGTTGGCTTGTATTTTACAATTGCATCCTTTAAAAGGTTGTTAATTAATATCTCAAGAGAATTATGCTCATAATCTGTATGTATATATAATTTCGTCCCCTGATTCTGAAGCAATTCCCCCAGTTTTTTCATAAAGGGTACAAGCAGAAATATTATGTTTGTTTGTTGGTACCCACATTTTTATAGCGTTTATATTATGACATATTTCTATTAGTTCAGTGATCAACAACCTTCCAATCCCCTGTTGCCTAAATTCTTTTAATACACCAATTTCATATAAACATATCATATCTCTTATCATATCCACACGATTTTGACTATAACCGATTGCATATCCCACCACAGATTCACAATCTGTAGCAACCAAAAAATAGTTGTTTTCATGAGCGAGAAAATTATTAATGGCAATTTCATTTAATATTCCATCATCTTCTTCCGCTTTTACTTTGGTAATTGCCTCAATTACCAGTTCAACATCCAAATTAGTACATCTATGTATCCTCATGCTTAACTCCTTCAAACCTAAATGGCAGCCACATAACTTATAAAATAACTTCCATTAAAGATAATATTTTTAAATTAAAAATCAATATTTTCTGCAAAATATTCTACCCATGCTGGATAAAATCCTGTGGCTAAAGCAGTTCTCATTGAAGCAATATTTCCACTCCACGTTGTATAATATGGTATTTTATCTAGCTTCAATATCTCCTTTGTTAATTGTTGAATAAGCAATTTTGCTAATCCTTGTCCCCTATATTCCTTAATGGTATCTATACCTATTTGCCATAGCGGCTCATGATAATTGTCTGCACCAGCTACTGCTACTATCGTTCCTTCAATAAAAGCTGCAATTGCAATTTCATCCTTTTCATAATTTAATGCATTTTCAAATCCAGGATATTTTATATAAAACTCACTCATATTTTCTTTTTCTATTTTCTTAAGAACTACATTATCTAGGCAAATAATATCTTCACTGTTACTATAAAGGAATCTCAAATGTTCACCTACAAGACATAAATCATTTTCTCTTAGTTTACATTCAATCCTATGA
>DAMAVY010000555.1:0-1879 GCA_032077725.1 Clostridium sp.
ATAACAAGTATTTTGAATAAAGAATATGATTTTGAATATACTAGTTAATAATTAAAAGCTAAATAAAAACTGTGATGAGAAGAGTAGATATGAGAAGTAATTATAGCGAGTTGGCGATGGTGAAAGGTCAATATGAGGCTCACATTGAAGAACATCTCGGAGTTTCTAACCGAAATCTTAAAGGAGAGTAGACTTAGACGGAGGCTCGCCGTTAAAAGAGAAGAGTATCAAGAGAAATCTTTGTACTTGTGAGTTGATCATTATGATAATTTGGGTGGTACCGCGGAATGTATCCTTTCGTCCCTATGTGTTTTAGGGAAGGAAAGGTTTTTTTTATACAAAAAAATATTATAGGATACTATAAAAAGGAGGATTTATAATGGAAACAGTTTTAGTAAAAAGTCTTTACAGAGAAAGTGAAAAATATGCAGATAAGGATGTTTGCATATCAGGATGGATTAGAACTTTAAGAAGTTCAAAAGTATTTGGGTTTATAGAGTTAAATGATGGTAGTTTCTTTAAAAACATACAAGTAGTATTTGAGGATGGCCTTGAGAACTTTAAAGAAATTGAAAAGTTAAGCATAAGTTCTTCAATTATAATTGAAGGAAAACTTGTATTAACTCCAGAAAGTAAACAACCTTTTGAAATTAAAGCTACTAAAATAGTAGTTGAAGGTGAATCTAGTAGTGATTACCCACTTCAAAAGAAAAGACACACTTTTGAATATTTAAGAACAATAGCTCATTTAAGACCAAGAAGTAATGCATTTTCAGCAGTTTTTAGAGTTCGTTCTCTAGTTGCATATGCTATTCATACTTTCTTCAATGAGAGGGGATTTGTTTACACTCATACTCCAATTATCACAGGAAGTGATGCTGAAGGTGCAGGAGAAATGTTTAGAGTTACAACTTTAGACATGGATAACCTTCCAATGACTGAAGATAAAGAAATAGATTATAAAAAGGACTTCTTTGGCAAGTCAACAAATCTTACAGTAAGTGGTCAGCTTGCAGCAGAAGCTTATGCTCTTGCTTTTAGAAATGTATATACTTTTGGACCAACTTTTAGAGCAGAAAACTCAAACACTGCAAGACATGCTGCAGAGTTCTGGATGGTAGAGCCAGAAATAGCCTTTGCAGACCTTCAGGATGATATGGAACTTGCAGAAGATATGATTAAATATATCATAAACTATGTTCTTGAAAATGCACCAGAAGAAATGGAATTCTTCAACAGCTTTGTAGATAAAGGATTGCTTGAAAGATTAAATCATGTAGCAACTTCAGATTTCGGTCGTGTGACTTATACAGAAGCTGTAGAGTTACTTCAAAAGGCTGATAAAGAGTTCCAATACCCAGTATCATGGGGATGTGATCTTCAAACAGAACATGAGAGATATCTTACAGAAGAAATATTTAAAAGACCAGTTTTCGTAACTGATTATCCAAAAGAAATTAAAGCTTTCTACATGAGAATGAACGATGATAACAAAACTGTAGCCGCTATGGACTTATTAGTTCCTGGTATCGGAGAAATCATCGGAGGAAGCCAAAGAGAAGAAAGACATGATCTTCTTGTAAACAGAATTAAGGAACTTGGATTAAATGAGGAAGATTATTGGTGGTACCTAGAACTAAGAAAATTCGGTGGCACAAAACATGCTGGATATGGTTTAGGCTTCGAGAGAATGATAATGTACGTTACTGGAATGAGCAACATCAGAGACGTAATACCATTCCCAAGAACTACAGGATCTGCAGAGTTCTAAATAAAATTCAATAGTATAAACGATGAAGAGGGAAAAACGAAAGTTTTGCCCTCTTTTTAGGTGTGCCCAGCATGGGCGTAATCTCAAGGGTGAAAGTCCCTAACACGA
>DAMAVY010000556.1:0-1866 GCA_032077725.1 Clostridium sp.
TGGGTAATAGTTATAATATCCATCCTTTCCCTTTGTGTCACATATATTTAATATACTTCCTATAACTTTCGCATTTACCTTAGTTAATTCCTTATATGAATTACTAATAAATTTTTCCTTGGTCTTTCCATATCTAACAATTAAAATTGTTGCATCTGCTTTCCCAGCCAATAGCTTCGCATCAGTTACTGCAAGTATAGGTGGTGTATCTAAAATCACATAGTCATAAATTAATCTAATTTCTCTTAAAAATTTTTCAAAAGTCTTAGATCCTAAAATTTCAGATGGATTTGGAGGTATTGTACCAGCTGGAATTATAGATAATCTTGGACTAAACTCATGAATTACATCAGGCATTATATCCTTATCTAGTAAAACATCTGTAAGCCCCTTCATATTAGAAACCTTAAACTTTCTATGGATGGAAGGTCTTCTTAAATCGCAATCAATAATTAAAACTTTATTTCCACTTTCACTAAGACAAAGCCCTAAATTCCCTGCAATAGTTGATTTTCCCTCTCCTGGTATTGAGCTAGTTACAACAATAGTTTTAATTATTTTATCTACAGATGCATATTTTATGCTTGTTCTAATGGATTTATAGGCTTCTGCTGATATAGATTGTGGCATTTTGGCATATATAAACATTACCATCTATCCTCCTTAAAGCCTCTTTCATGTTTTGGTATTGCTCCTAATACTGGAATTGGTAATACCTTTTCTAGCCTAGATTTGCTTTTAACCGTATCATCAAGATAATCCAATATTAGTATTAATGCTAATGATACAATTATTCCAATTCCAAAATACATAACTATCACCCTTTTCTTATTAGGTATTACGGGATATACCTTTGCACTATCAAGAATTCTTGGCTTTGTATCCGGAAGTATTGTCTTTGCTTGTTCATTAAATTCTTCACAAATAGCAGTTAATGTTTCTGTTGAGCCCTCTAGCTTCAAAGTACTATAAGTCACTGTAAATATAGGTGTATTTTCTGAAGCATGAAATCTTAATGAATTCTTTACTTCCGAGGATGATTTATCAATATTATGCTTTTTTAAGGTAGTATCTAAAAAGTCGTCTACCGTAATTATTTCACTAAAGGTATTCATAAATTCAGTGTAATATTGGATTTCAGTTTTTGAATAATAGTCTAATAAGTTTTCTCCCCTTCCTACAAATATCTTTGCTGTAGCCTCATATGAAACTGTCATCAAAGATGCCTTATAAAATCCAAAACTTGTTACTATTCCAGTTATTACTATCAAAATCCAAATTTTCTTCTTAAACAAACTAATTATTTCATCTAGATCAAATAATTTTTCTTCCATATTTACTCCTTTTCCATAAGTTATCTCAGTTACTTCCGTTAAAGTATTCCATTGTTATTTTATCATCTTGATTTATTCCATCCCTTTTTATTACCTTGCTTAATGTTAAGAATAGTATTTTAAAATCTAGTCCTAGAGACCAATTATCAATGTACCAAAGATCTAGCTTGAATTTTTCTTTCCATGATATTGCATTTCGTCCATTGATTTGTGCCCAACCTGTAATTCCTGGTAATCGTTCATGCCTTCTTGACTGTTCTTCTGTATAAAGTTCTACGTATTCAGTAAGAAGTGGTCTCGGTCCCACCAAGCTCATGTCACCCTTTATGACATTTATAAGTTCTGGTAACTCATCTAAGCTAAGAGCTCTTAAAGCTCGTCCAAAGATTGTAAGTCTTTCATTATCAGGTAAAAACCTACCTCCACTATCCATTGAATCTTTCATAGTTCTGAATTTGATAATTTTGAATAATTTACCATGAAGTCCTGTTCGCTCTTGATAAAACAAAACAGGACTACCAAGGTTTATTTT
>DAMAVY010000557.1:0-1861 GCA_032077725.1 Clostridium sp.
TATTTATGTCAATTGAATTTGACTTGATTTACCTATATATTATATCAAAAAATTAAAGGATTCTCACTTTAAAGTGAGAATCCTTTAATTATTATACTAATTTTCTCTCTACCATTTCAGTAACTACGAAACTTGCTACATCATTTGCATAGCTTCCTGTAGTAAATCCTGCATCATATCCTAGTTCTTTTGCAAGCTCATGGGAAAGACGTGGCCCACCACATGCAAGAACTATTTTATCTCTTATGCCTTCTGCTTCTAATAGTTCTACAAGTTCAGTAAGGTTTGGTATATGAACATTTTTTTGAGTTACTATTTGAGATACAAGTATTGCATCAGCATCTTCTTCTATTGCTCTTGCTACAAGCTCTTCATTTGGCACTTGACTGCCCATGTTTATAGCTTCTATGCCTTTGTATCTCTCTAAGCCATAATGTCCGTCAAAGCCCTTCATATTCATTATAGCATCTATTCCAACAGTATGAGCATCAGTTCCTGTACATGCTCCTATTAATTTTACATCTCTTTTGATATTTTCTTTTATAAATTCTTCTACTCCAGATTTATCCATAGATTCTACTTCTACTTTTGGAACTTCAATTTTCGTATAATCTACTGTATGCATACATCTTCCATATACTACAAAGAATGTATATCCTACTCCAAGATCAGAATAATGAACTACTTCTGGTTCTTCAAGACCCATTTTCTTTGCAAGTATTCTTGCAGCTTCTTTAGTTTCATCATTATATGGTACTGGCATTGTAAAAGATAATTGCATCATTCCGTCATTTAATGTGTCACCATATGGTTTTATTTTAGTTAAATCTACTTTTTCTACTGCCATTATTTAGTCCCTCCAAGCATCATTTTGATAAATGGATTATAATAATCTTTATCTTTCTTTATTACGCCATCAAGACCTTTTCCACCATCTCTTGGTCTTTTAACATCTCCAAATTTACCTTTTTCTATAGCTGAAAATAATCCTTCTTGTTCTATATCTTTAAGAAGTTTCTCTGCTTTGTTTAATACATCATGAGCTCTTGTTTGAATCATTCCACCATCTTTAAATTGAATCTCTTCTCCTATGTCACGAGCATTATTAAATACATATTGTGCATTTTGGATAGAAAGCATTCTATCTTGAAGATGTGGTGTGTGAATTGCTTCTGTATGCATTCCTAATAATTGTAATCCTTGATTTGTCCAAACAGATATTAAATTAAATAAAGCATCTTGAATGTGACCTTTAAATATATTTCCTGTCATAAACTTAGTAGGTGGCATATACTTAAGTGGTGCTTTTGGGAATATCTCACGAGACATTTGTGCTTGAGATAATTCTAATAAAAATCCATTTTCAAGGCTTGGGTCCATTTCAAATGCATGACCAAGTCCCATTTGCTCTTCTGGTATTCCAGCTTTTAATGCAAATTGTTCATTCATAAATTGTGATGCAAGTACAGTATGAGCTTCTTCTACTGCATCAGCTGTAGTAAGGTAGTTATCTTCTCCTGTGTTTATGATAACTCCACCAAAACCATTTATTATTCTAGAGAAATATTGGTCTACTAAAGTTCTTTGCATATTTATATCTCTAAAAAGTATTCCATATAATGCATCATTTAACATTACATCTAATCTTTCAAGAGCACCCATTGCTGCAATCTCTGGCATACAAAGTCCAGAACAATAGTTACAAAGTCTGATATATCTTCCTACTTCTTCTCCTACTTCATCAAGAGCTTCTCTCATTATTCTGAAGTTTTCTTCAGTAGCATAAGTACCACCAAATCCTTCAGTTGTAGCACCATATGGTACATAATCAAGTAATGATTGAGCTGTAGTTCTTATAACA
>DAMAVY010000558.1:0-1858 GCA_032077725.1 Clostridium sp.
ACTGCAATTGGTCCTATAACTTTTCCTTTATTATCTTTCAATTTACTCTCTCCTCGCATAATAAGTTTATAGTCAGTTAAATAACTGCTATAAACTTATTTATTTTTTTTTAGTATAGATAAGGACATGTGTTTTTTTTCTATGGAGATACTCACAATTCATTGATAATTAATAGTGTGTATTTCTGGTGGTGCTATCTTCACAAGCATTGAATTGTAGGGACAGTTCCCTTGTTATGGTAGCCAGCCCCTCCTCAAAAGGAAACTGCGACACCTATAAAGATGACGCAGTCTGCTTTACGGGCAATTCTTTTTATTGCTGTTCCTCTAAAATTTAAGCTATTCAAATCCAAATAAAAATTCGCTTTTGACTTCTGACTTAATCCTTTGCAAAAACCTTTTGTATGATATCTCTGTACTTTCCACTATCAATGTTTTACCGGATGCTGTTTTTATAACTATTCTTTCAGATTTCACTTGATTTCTTTTGATTTGACGCACCACTGAAATAATATCACTAAAAGTAAATGTATAAGGTTTTATGAAAATAGAGCATACTGTTATTTCTTCACCTTTCACAATTACCTTGAATTTTAGAGTTTTCAAAATCAGATATGTTCCAAGCCAAAGGAAAAATCCAAAAACAATATAAAAAATTATATGCGGCAATTCTTTTGAAAAAAATGTAAATCCAAATAAAACCATAGCTGACATCAAATCGCAAACCGCTCCAATTATTAAAACAATTTTGGGGATCATAACAATAAAGTACTTATCAGACATTGTTTTACTTATTTTAAGGTTTGATTTTTGCATTGTGGAAAAGGCCCCCATCACACAAACCGGAATAAAAATTGCTGATAAAATTATTCCAATATCCATTTCTATCACCTCCTACGGAGCACACCAGTAATATGGTCCTGTCGGGGTAGGTTGTTGGTTCTGATTGTATCTCTCCCAATAACTTTCATGATAGCTTTTTACTCCCATACCAAAAGCAAGACCTAAGTCGGATACAAAACTCGATGCAACTCCCTTCCCTAAGACTTTTGCTGACATTCTTGAAGCAGTTTGATTACCCAATTTTGTTAAACCAGAATTAAATACCGCCCCCATGCTATTTCTCCCAGATGTTATGCCAGAAATTTTGACTGGAATGATTTTACTAACTGCTGCTCCTATTATTGCATCGATAAAAGTATTTTTCGTAATATTCGCTATTGATCTTTTTTTGCCTCCTGTGACATTTTCAAGTGATTGTCCGATTAGCGTGGCTGACCCGGCTCCTACGGCGGCACCAACAATCGGACCAGCATACAATGTTGTAACACCACCAATCGCACCACCTACTCCGGCGCCAACATAGGTTTGCCAACTTGAAAACTGCAATGAACCACTACATGCACTTGTTACAACATCACTAACTAATTGTGATACGACCCCTACTACTGCGCCTACCGCTCCTGCAATTAAATCATCCAACCCGAACCATTGTCCGGAAGAATCGGAAAGATTCACAGGATCATTTTCGCAATATGCATACATGTTCGTTGAAAGCACACTGGTACCAGGCGTCTTCACCAAGGCATCTGCATTCAAAAACCTACCCCATTCAGGATTATAATATCTTGATTGTAGATAATAAAGTCCAGTCTCACTATCATACCTATATCCTCTATATCTATATGGGTTCTTCACTCCTACTGTATCTTTAAGTGTTCCACCTATAGATATTAACTTACCCCAGGTATCGTAAGTATAAGAAACAACCTGAGTTCCATTGGAGTCTAATATTCCTATGATGTCACTCTGAGCATTCCTAATGTAGAAATATTCTGCATTATTCAGAGTGAATCCTA
>DAMAVY010000559.1:0-1853 GCA_032077725.1 Clostridium sp.
CAAAGTTTTAGATTAAGCTATTTAGTACTTTGAGCGAATTTTTTAACCTGTGCTCTATTTTTGAGAATTATAATATTCTTTTCCTTAGAACATTCATTAAGCTTTTCAATAATTTCTGGTCTTACTTTTTTATTATAATTCCATACCCATTTTACAAATTCCAAATCAAGTTTTTCTTTACAGCCTTCATTCATATCTGGTCTTGTCCTACCACTATACATAAGTCTTCGCTTAAAAATACTATAAAGGCAAAGATACGTTGGCATACTTAGAAATATTATGGTATCTGCATTCTTTAATCTAATATCCATGGTACTGCTAAAATTTCCATCTATAATCCAACTATCCCTATTAACTAGGTTGTCCACTACTTCTTTCCACTGCTCTCTTGCCGTTTCCACCCAACCAGGTTTCCAATAAAGTGTATCTAAATGATATACAGGTATATTTAATTTTTCTCCTAGCTTTCGTGAAAGTGTAGACTTTCCAGCTCCACCACTTCCTATTACAGCAATTTTATTCATAATATCCCCCATTTCATATTTTAATTTTCATAGCAAGCTAAAAATACCGGAAAATTCATTTCTGAAACAATCCGGCATTTAAAGTTTACAATAATTTATTTATTTCATATTTTTTAAATATAACTAATGTTTCAGCTCACATTTAGGACATTATTTACATTTACATTTACATTTACATTTACATTTACATTACTAATTATATATTAACTAAATTATAAAATAAACCCAATTTGATTAAATAAGCAAATTGGGTTTGTTATTACACAAATTTTCTACTTTTTCTTTGTTCCTACATATGATCCAAATCCTCCAGCAACATTTACAACATTAAATCCTTGTTTTAAAAGCATGCCACAGGCTCTTCTACTTCTGCTTCCAGATTGACACATAATATAATATTCTTTATCCTTTTTTAAATATTTATCTGGATTACCTAGAAGTTCACCCATGGGAATGTTTTTTGCTCCTTTTAAACTTCCACCCTTATATTCGTAGTTTTCTCTAACATCTATAAGTTCAATTTTACCAAGTAAACTATCCATGTCATTTACATTTATAACCTTACTTTCTTGTCTCTTAAAAAAATCAAACATTTTTATATCCTCCTAAACTTATCTTCAATATAATTATACACTCATATCTATATTTTTATTATATGCAATTCTTATAAATTCTTCTGTAACTAAGTTACATATAAATCTAGAAAAACAATGATCTTTTCAAGCTTTCTAACTTCTAGTAATCTTGATTATTTTATAATTATTTATCATATCCTATAGAGTCTTTAGGGCATGCACTTACACATTTTCCACACTGTATACAATCAGGATGACTTAAAATATTACCTTTATATTCATATGGAACTATTCCAAGTGAACATTTCTTTTCACAAAGTTTACAGGAAACGCAATTTGATGATACTTTTAGCACATTTCCGCTTTTTCTTAACCTAGAGATAACCGACGCCATTGTTCCCATAGGACAGAAATGACACCAAGTTCTATGATTATAAAATACTGATAATACTACGCCAATTACAGTTGTAACCACAATCATTCTATAAAATACCATACCTATACCATAGAGATTCCCCCAGTTTGCCATAATCCCTGTTGCAAACATAGACATCATAACTATTACAATAATAGCTCTAAAAAACCGAGATTTCAAAAACTTAGGTACTGGTTTTTTATTGCTAAATTTAGACACTACATTATCATAAAAATTACCCCGTGGGCATAAGTTACCACACCAAAACCTTCCTTTGAAAAAAGAAACAATTATTGGTCCTACCATACAAATAATTGCTAGTAGAGCAAATCTTAAATC
>DAMAVY010000560.1:0-1849 GCA_032077725.1 Clostridium sp.
AAAATAAACAACCCTAAAGATGCCAATAATTTGGGGATTGGAATGGTGCATCAACATTTTAAATTGGTGGAAAACTTCACTGTTTTAGAAAATATTATTCTTGGCGTAGAACCTCATAAAATGGGCTTTTTAGAAAGAAAAAAAGCGAGAGAAAACGTTTTAAAACTAAGTGAGCAATATGGACTTCAGATAGAACCAGATGCTCTAATTGAAAAAATCTCTGTAGGAATGCAGCAGAGAGTAGAAATTATTAAGATGTTATATCGTAATAATGATATCTTAATTTTTGATGAACCAACTGCAGTTTTAACTCCTCAAGAGATTGACGAACTTATGGAAATAATGCGTGGTTTTGCAAAAGAAGGTAAATCCATTTTATTCATTACTCATAAACTAAATGAAATTATGGCAGTTGCTGATCGCTGTACTGTACTTCGAAAAGGTAAGTATATCGGTGAAGTTGAAATAAAAAATACAAATAAAGAAGAACTATCAAGAATGATGGTTGGCAGAGATGTTAATCTTGTAGTAGATAAGAAAAATATGATTCCAAGTGATGTTGTACTTTCTTTGAAAGGCGTAACAGTATCATCAAAAATTAGCAAAAAAAATGCTGTTAAAAATGTTTCTTTTGATGTAAAAAAAGGTGAAATTGTCTGTCTCGCAGGTATTGATGGAAATGGTCAGACGGAACTGGTATCTGCAATTACAGGACTTGAAAAGCAGAGTAAAGGTGAAATTAAGCTCTGCGGTATAGATATTTCAAAATCATCCATTCGTACACGTTCAAAAATAGGTATGAGCCACATTCCTGAGGATCGTCAAAAGCATGGTTTGGTGCTAGATTATTCATTAGAGGATAATTTGGTATTACAGCGTTATTGGCAACCTGAATTCCAAAATAAAGGCTTTATAAAAAAGAAAGAAATTCGTTCCTATGCAGAATTACTCAGTAAACAGTATGATATAAGAAGTGGACAAGGTCCACTTACGATTACACGTAATATGTCTGGTGGTAATCAACAAAAGGCTATTTTAGCAAGGGAGTTTGATAAAGAGCATAAGCTGGTTGTAGCTGTTCAGCCTACTCGAGGTCTTGATGTTGGGGCAATTGAATATATACATAAGCAGCTTGTGGCAACCCGTAATGAGGGTAAAGCAGTTCTGCTTGTATCATTAGAGCTTGATGAAGTTATGGATGTAAGCGATCGTATTCTTGTTATGTATGAAGGTGAAATTGTTGGAGAACTAGATCCAAAAGAAGTAACAGTTCAAGAACTTGGCCTCTACATGTCAGGTGCAAAACGTAATATTGAAAAGGAGGACGAGCATGCATAAGAATTTATTTTCTCCAAAGTTTAAAACAAATATACAGAAAATATTCAAGAGTAAGGGAAATTCAGCGTTTACTGCAGCCCTATTAGCTATTATTTTAGGTCTTATTCTGGGATATATAATTATGATTATTGCAAGTCCAGCTGATTCTTTTTCTGGATTTACCTCAGTTTTATTTGGCGGATTTTCAAGACTCGGAGATGTGTTCTACTTCGCAACACCTATTTTAATGACAGGTCTTGCAGTAGGTTTTGCATTCAAAATGGGACTATTTAACATTGGAGCCTCCGGTCAATATACAATGGGTATGTTCTTTGCACTATATGTAGGCTTCATGTGGAAATTGCCAAATCCCCTCCACTGGATAGCTTGTATTGTAGCTGGATTAATTGGAGGTATGATATGGGGATTTATACCTGGAATTTTAAAAGCATATATGAATGTTAATGAAGTTATTACATCAATAATGTTCAATTATATTGGAATGTATCTTGTAGATATGTGGATTCAGGGG
>DAMAVY010000561.1:0-1827 GCA_032077725.1 Clostridium sp.
ATATCCGTCCTTATGAAACATTCCCCAATCTCCCGTTTTGTATAAATCCCCAAGTTTAGTATGTGTTATGAAAGAATTCCTTGTTTTCTCTGCATCATTCATATACCCTTTTGCTAGCCCAATGCCACCAATATATAGTTCACCAGGAACCCCATAAGGACATAATTGCAATCCTTTGTTTAGTACATAAAAATTCTGATTTCCCAATGGTTTCCCATATGGAATACTCTTCCAATCATTTTTTACTTCTTTAATAGGATAATAGATAGACCATATAGATGCTTCTGTAGCACCACCTAAGCTAATTACTTCTGCATTAGGAAAACACATTCTTATTCTCTCAGGTAACTTTAATGGAATCCAATCTCCACTAAGTAATACCAACCTTAAACTTGTATCTTCAAATAATTCATCTACGTTTTCCGTAAACATATCCATAATGGTAGGAACCGAATTCCATAATGTAATTTTATTTCTTCTTAATACTTTAACGATTTCTTTTACATCACGCTGATCATTGATTTCTATCAATGTTGCTCCTGTACTTAGTGCACCAAATATATCATAAACAGATAAATCAAAGCACGCTGAAGAAAGCCCAATTATTCTGTCAGTTTCATTTACTCCAAATTTACTATTTATATCTAGAATTGTATTTACAGCTGCTGCATGTGTAATCATAACACCCTTAGGATTCCCAGTACTTCCTGAAGTATATATTGTATAAGCTAGATCTTCAGGCGAGTTTACATTTTGTATACTCCTATTATCCTCATTATTTATTTCAATATTTTCAATATCAATTCTTTGTACTTCGAAATTTAATAACTCCTTTTGTTTGCATTGAGTTATTAAAATATTAGCATCACTATTTTCAAGCACATATTTTATTCTCTCCGCTGGATAACTTGGATCTATTGGTAAATACGCTCCTCCTGATTTTAAAATTCCAAGTATGCCTACTATCATATCCACAGAACGTTCTATCATAACCCCAACCATATGATTAGGTAGCACACCCTTATTCCTTAGGATTCTTGCAACCGCATTGGCTTTCTGATTTAATTCATTATATGTTAACTTCTCATCCTCAAATACTACAGCTATATTACCTGGAGTTTTTTCTACCTGTTCTTCAAATAACTGATGCATTGTTTTATCTTTTGAATATTCAACAAATGTATAGTTAAACTCATGCAACAAATTATGCCTTTCTTCTTCTAATAGCATATCTATTTCATTCAATCTAACTTTTATATCTGTAGTTACTATTTTGAGAATGTTTACAAAATGCTCTGCCATTCTTTCTATTGTTTCTTTTTTATATAACTTTGTGCAATACTCAAGATTAAATGTAATATTTTCTTCTAGCTCACTTGCTGATAATTTTAAATCAAATTTAGCTATTTTATTTTTCTGCTCATAACCTTTAAATACTAAATCCTTTAGTTTAATCTTATCTGAATCCATATTCTGGATTGTAAACATTACATCAAATAATGGATTTCTACTTATATCTCTAGATATGCTTAGCTTGTCTACCAATTCATCAAATTGATAGTCTTGATTTTCATAAGCCTTTAATGCATTTTCCTTTACTTCCTTTAAGAAGTCTTCATAGGTCAAACTTCCCTCTGGACGATTCCTCATAGCAAGGGTATTTAAAAATATTCCTATGATCTTCTCTAAATCTGCATGTGGCCTTCCTGCTATTGGGCTTCCTACTATAATATCATTTTGTCCACTATACTTTAAAATTAGTATGTTTAATACTGATAAAAGCACCATGTACATTGTACTTCCTGTTTCTTTTGCAAGCTTTCTTAG
>DAMAVY010000562.1:0-1822 GCA_032077725.1 Clostridium sp.
CCTTCTTCCCTTGCACCTTGAAGTCTACTTTTCTCATCCCTTATAGCTTTATCTCTCATCTCAGCTAGGTGTATTAACTCCTTATCTCCACTGATATTGTACAGAACATCCATAGCTTCCTTAATTTCAGCATCTTCCTTTTTCATTATATCTATCTCCTTTCCCTCTGGATTTATTAAAAAGCTTAACCATCTATGCAACTTATTATTATAGTCTTTCGTTGATTTTTCGAACTTCTTAAGTTCTATAAAATGAATTTCAACAATATCACTTAGTAGTCTCTTGGTCATATCTTCATATAGATGATAACTACTGTGAAATTTCTCATCATTAATATAATCAAAGTCTAAGATATTTATAGTTATAGTTTTATTAAGTTGATTATAATTATCTCCTTTAACTAGCTGTTTTAGTATCATTTTAGACAAATAAAATATCGTTCTTTTAATCATATTATACTGATTTATCAGCTGTATTTCTACATTGATATGAGTGCTATTTTCTGTTGTTACATTAATATCTAAAATACTTAGCTTTTCACTGGCAATCAAAGACACATTTAGAGCTTTCTCCTCTAAAGTAAGACTTTTTATTTTTCCATTTCCCATGGGTTCAAGAATTGAATTTAAAAAACTTATTAATAATTTTTCATTTTCTTTTACTCCAAATATCTTCTGAAATACAACATCATTTTTAGGGTTTAATAATTTGTTCATTTCTAATTCCTCCTAAGTTAATTACTATTTAAATTATTAACACAAACATCTGTTCTTATGCCTATTTCATAAATATTTTATTTAATTCAAGGTTTAATGCAATGCTTTAGATACGGAATTAAAGCCTCAGTAAAATTCTTTAATTAATGTTAGTAATTTAAGATAACACACTTGGAAGGAGTAACAATATGGATTATAATTAACAAATATCATGAATATAAAGAAAAAATCAGAAATTTACATGGAGATGTAATAGAACATATTGGAACAGAAATCTTTGATATGGAATCTCTTGAAGATTTAAAACAATAATTATAAACTTATAAAAATTAAGGGATAAACCTCTCATTTAGAAGGCTTATCTCTTAATTCATGATATATGAAAGTTTCGAACTAACTTAACTTCGTATTATGCTTTTAATACTTATGGTAAATATCATTATAGACTGTTTTTTCTTTCCCACCATGTTTCATTCTGGATAGGATAAAATCCAATATTATAGTAAAATTCTTGTGATTAAAGCACATATGCTTGTTTTGCTCCAAGTTTTCCGCACCGTTTAACTCCTTCAAGAACAGCCGCTTTCCCTAATCCCATTTTACGATATTCTGGCAAGGTAAAGACCGGCTCAACATAGGCATACTCACTACCAGGAATGTACCACATACCACAGTGGGCAGCGTAGTCGCCATTAGGAGCAATAACTAATATACGCAAATTCATATCCAAATATGGAGCATCAAATCCATCTCTGTTTTTCATGCTTTTTAATTCAATTTCATTACGCTCCCGTTTATTATCGAACCCTCTCCATATGGCAGAGTAATACCTATCAGCATCAAATTTATCATCGTCAAAACTCATTATGCTATACCCATCTGGAAGTGTATAATGGTTGTTATTAATATCTATAAGGGCCACCGATGATTTTTGTGAAGTTGCAATAAATCCTCTTTGAATAGCAGCTTGCTGGTATCCCAAGTCTCCATCTGGCAAAGTTATTTTAATTTTGCCATTTAAACTTAAGTTCTCCACAGCATAATCTATTAATTGGGGTTTTATATGAGAGTATTCTTCATCAAGACAAAAATAGGCTTCTCCTAAA
>DAMAVY010000563.1:0-1820 GCA_032077725.1 Clostridium sp.
AGAAATATTTTTATCCTTCATAACTTTTCTTATGAGTTTTCCGCCCATGCCCATCATATTCATATTTCAAAGCTTAAGTTTCTTGCTACCTCTTGGCATCATCATACCAAACATCTTATCCATGAAGCCCTTTTGTACACTTATTTTTTCAGGCTTTCTTAAAATGTTAAGTCCCCAGAAAGTGAAAAACATAGTAACTTTTTTATCCATAGAAGCAGCACCGTTGGCAATTACAAAAGATGCAATAGCTTTGTCTAGGTCACCACTAAATATAACCATAGTCTTATTGTCTTTTACAGGAATGGTAGGCATATTTTCGATAGCTATTTCACTTCTAGAACCTTTTTTTATAAAGGCGGTAATGTTGCCTCCATCTTTGCACAAATCTACTAGTTCATTATTAGTTCGGGTGCTCCAGGATTTAATATCTTCATAGAAACCTGGGTCTGAAGCAGATACTTTGAGAATTTGCCCGTTTTTTAAATCATTCATTGAGGCTTTAACTTGCATAAGTGGTCCAGGGCAGCATAGTCCACAAGCATCTAAAGCTTTGTCATAATTTTCGTTTTTATTTTCATGAATTTTCACAGTTTGTGTATCAGGGTCAATAGTTGTGCTTCTAGAATTTCCATTAGTAGTACTATTATCATCGTTTTGATTTGATTTTTCAGGGTTAAAATTTAGCATTGATGTAGTTTTATAACCACCAGTAACGTTTAAAACTTTAAAACCGTTTTGGCTTAATATCCTATCTGCTATATAACCTCTTAAGCCTACTTGACAATATTCAACTATAGTCTTGTTTTTATCTAGGTCTCCAAGTTTTTCTCTTAAGCTGTCTACAGGAAGGTTAAGTGCACCATGTAAATGGCCATTGTTAAATTCTTCCTCTGTTCTTACGTCGACAAGAATGTAATCCTCGTTGCTATATTGTTCAATGTCCTTCCAAGGCACAACGTGAGTTCTTCCAGCTAAAACGTTTTGAGCTACAAAACCAGCCATGTTAACAGGATCTTTAGCTGAAGAAAATGGTGGTGCATAGGAAAGCTCTAGTTCAGTTAAGTCTTCAACTGTTCCATTAAGTCTGATTACTGTAGCTATTACATCAATTCTTTTATCAACTCCATCATAACCAATACCTTGAGCTCCTAAAATCCTACCTTCATCATTAAAAATAAGCTTTAGTGACATAGGGATTGCACCAGGGTAATAAGATGCATGGGATACAGGATGAATATATATCACTTTGTATTGCATGTTTGCTCTTTGAAGGGTTCTTTCATTTGCTCCAGTACTAGCCGCTGTTAATCCAAAGATTTTGAGTATAGAAGTACCTTGAGTTCCTTTATAAGTAGAATTTAATCCCGCTACATTATCTGCAGCGATTCTCCCTTGTTTATTGGCTGGGCCAGCGAGTGGAACGGCTGTTTTGAGTTTAGTTATGAAATCAACTACTTCTATAGCATCACCTACAGCATAAATACCGTCAATATTGGTTTCCATTTTTTCATTAACTATAATGTGACCTTTAGGACCAAATTCTAATCCACAATCTTTTATAAAAGAAGTATCAGGTGTAACCCCAACTGCAAAAATTACCATATCTGTATTAAGTTTAGTATTGCTGTTTAATGTAACTTCAACTTGGTTCTCAATTTCATTAAAAGCTTTAACACCATCATTTAATATAAGATTAACTTGATTCTCCACAAGTTCCTTTTCAGCTATAGCTACCATATCTGAATCAAAAGGTGCTAATATATGAGGGGCAGCTTCAACAAGGTTAACATTTAATCCTCTTTCTTTTAAGTTTTCAGCCA
>DAMAVY010000564.1:0-1815 GCA_032077725.1 Clostridium sp.
CTCTTTGTATTATTTTATCTTCCATTGTATCAAAAGATGTTCTTAAGGTTTCATGCCTTCTTATTAGTTCAATGAAGGATTTTTCTAGTCTGTCTACATTAAGTCTTCCTTCAACAACCATTATTCCAGGCATATTATACCCTATACTTTTTAGATCAAATTGCTGATGCATATACATTCTTTTTTGTGCTGATGATGCTTCATAGTATTCTTTATTTTCTACTTTTTCTATTGATGAGTATATACTCTTTTCTGCACTTTCTATATATCTACTTATGCCTTTTATAGTTGGTAATTTAAATATTTCACTAAGAGGTACTTCCACATTTAACTCTTTGTGTATTTTAGAAACTAATATTATTACCTTAAGGGAATGACCTCCTAATTCAAAGAAGTTATTATTTATTCCAATCTTTTCTATCCCTAATACTTCGCTCCATATAGATGCCAATTTTTCTTCTATTTCATTTCTTGGTCCTTCATACTCTGCTTCTGTTATTATACTTCCGTCTGGTTCTGGTAATGCTTTTCTGTCTATCTTTCCATTTGATGTTAATGGCATCTTATCCAATTGTAAAAAATATGATGGTATCATGTACTCTGGCAAACTTTCCTTTAAATAACTTCTTAAATTTAACTCTTTAATGTCTTTTTTACTTACTACATACCCACATATATATTTATCATGGTCATCACTTTCCTTTACTACAACTGCCGCTTCTATAATATCTTCATTGTTCAAAATCCTATTTTCTATCTCACCAAGTTCTATTCTGAATCCTCTTATTTTAACTTGATTATCTATTCTCCCTAAAAACTCTATATTTCCATCTGGTAACCATCTTGCTAAATCTCCTGTTTTATACATATTTTCACCGAGTTTGTATGGATTCTTTACAAATTTTTCTGCAGTTAATTCTGGTCTATTTAGATATCCTCTTGAAAGTCCTTCCCCTGATATACATAACTCTCCTGGTACTCCTACTGGTGTTATTCTATTTTCACAATTTACTATATATATACTTGAGTTATTTATTGGTTTTCCTATTGGTACATTCTCCACTTTATCCATTTGCGCTATATTTTTAAATACAGTTGAGCATATTGTTGCTTCAGTTGGACCATAGGCATTTATATAATTAACCTTATTACTCCATTTATTTACAATAATAGCGTTTGTTTGATCCCCTGCAGTTATAACTTTTTCTAATGCATATTGCTTATTTGCATCTAAATTCATTAAATATTGAGGTGGAAATGTCGCCATTGTAATTTTATTCTTTATTAAAAACCATTCCATCTTTGATAAATTTTTCACTATTTCTTCTGACGGAATATATAGCTCTCCACCTAATAACAATGACATAAATATTTCCGAAACTGATGCATCAAATGAATTGCTTGAAAACTGGAGTACCTTATCTTCTTTTTTTACTCCAAAATCATTTTTCCATGATAGTAATAAATTGCATATACCTCTATGTTCTATCATAACTCCCTTTGGTCTTCCTGTAGAACCTGATGTATATATAACATATGCTAAGTTATTAGCTTGATTATGTGATATTAAGTTTTCACTACTTTCATAAGATATTTCTTCACCCATAATATCTACTACAATATTCGCATTATACTTAACATAATTAATTAGCTTATTTGATGTAACTAATATATCTACCTTTGCATCTGAAAGCATATATTCTATTCTATCCTTAGGATATACTGGATCTATTGGTAGATATGCTCCTCCTGATTTTAATATTCCCATTATTCCCACTATCATTTCAAGAGAACGCTCCACCATTATTCCTACTA
>DAMAVY010000565.1:0-1806 GCA_032077725.1 Clostridium sp.
TGCCTCCTTGCACAGTGTAAAGCATAGTAGCGAACCTTTTTGATTATTATTACAAGCAGTAAGACAACCACTGATATCACTGCAGTTAAACCTCCTGGTGCCACATTCATATAATAGGATAAAAATAATCCTGTCATAATATCAATTATACTAAATATAATAGAACCAATCAATGTGACCTTAAAACCTTTTTCTAACTGCATTGCCGTAGCCACTGGAAGGGAAATCATAGAGCTTAACACTAATACCCCTACAATTCGAACAGACGCTGCGATAGCTGAAGCAACCAAAATTGAAAATATATAATTTATCAAAGGAACCTTAACACCCACTACCTTTGCCGCTTCTTCATCATATGAGATATATAATAACTGATGATAAAGAAATATTAATATAAGCACGGAAATAATGCTTAATATTAATATGGTAATCATATCTATCTTTGTTACCGTTAAAATACTGCCAAACATATAAGATTCCGCATTGGCCTTTAACTTTCCTGAGCTTATAATGGATATTGCAATACCAACACTCAATGATAATACAATGGATAATATTAAATCTGTGAATTTCTTAAAATAATTTCTTAAAAACTCAATAAGTGCACCGCAGATAGATGTAAATACAAAAGCACCAATAATTGGATTCTTTCCAAATAAAAGCCCAAGTGAAACTCCAGCTAAAGATGCGTGTGATAAAGTGTCTCCTATCATAGAATAACGCCTTACAACCAAAAATACACCGATACATGGACAAAGTATCGATATGAGTAATGATACAATAATTGCATTTTGCATAAAACTATAATGAAGCATAGTAATCCACCCTTTCTTTTAAATGAAGATATTCCTCCCCATATTTAGACGGAGTGCAAATATGTCCCTGGCCATTCTGCAAATGATATATCTTCGTTGAATTAGCAAAAACTGCCTCAAGATTATGTTCTACAGCTACAATTGTTATGTTTTGCTTACTACTCAGGGTCTTTAACATCCCATAGATTTCTTTTTGACTATCCATGTCAACACCCGTAGATGGTTCATCTAGTATTAATAATTGGGGATTCCCCATCATTGCCCTTGCTATTAGTATTTTTTGTATCTGTCCACCTGAAAGATTTTCCATCAAAGATTTCTTATAACATTCCATTCCAACCATTTTTAAAGAATCCATAATTACATTTTTGTCTTTTAATTTTAAAAGTATGCGATAAGAATTCATTGCTTCATAAACTGTAATTGGGAAACCAGAATTTGTAGAATCATTTTTCTGTGGAACATAACCTATATGTTTAGTATCGATGAATATATTTCCTTTATTTGGTTTTAAAAAACTAAGGATAATGCGCATCAAAGTAGTCTTTCCGCACCCATTCTCCCCAACGATAGAAATATACTCACCATCCATAATCTCTATATTAATATCTTTTAAAATATATGGTTGCAATCCTGTATAAGAAAACCATAAATTCTCTATCTTTATCATAAATCATCCCTCCCATTATAGATTGTAATCCTCATGCTTTATTTTGTAAACAGCAAATGCAAATCGTTCGCATTATTTTTGTTTAATATTGACATATGGGAATTTTAAGTATAACATAGCATATGCAAATCATTTGCATATAAAAATAATGGTTTATAGGGAGGATTTATGAAATGAAAAAAAAAATAGTGTTTTTAATTATTCTTTGCATGTCTTTTTCTTTTGTTGCATGCAAAAACAGTTCTAAGGAGGTAACCTCAAGTAATCCAAAGCTTAAAGTATCTGTAACCTTTGGATTACTTGAGGTTACCTCCTTAGAAC
>DAMAVY010000566.1:0-1806 GCA_032077725.1 Clostridium sp.
CTTAACAGGAAGAGATTGTGGACTAGAAGAAAGAGCTCCAATGTGTGGAATCCCATATCATGCAGCTAATAACTACATCGGCACCCTTATTTCAAGGGGATTTAAAGTTGCTATATGTGAACAAATGGAGGATCCAGCTACTGCAAAGGGCATAGTAAAGCGTGATGTAATTAAAGTATATACACCTGGTACATATACTGAAGGTTCTTATTTAGATGATACGCAGAATAGTTATACTGCCTCACTATATATAGAGGAAAATAAATGTTCACTAGCCTTTTGCGATGTATCCACTGGAGAATTTTATACTACTGAGTATGATTATAATATTAATGTGATTGTGGATGAACTATGTAAGTATAGTCCTCGTGAAGTTATCCTTCCTGAAAATTTCAATGAAGAGATTATTAATGAAATTAATAGTCGTGCGCCTTTCTACATTTCACATTTCAAAGATGATAATTTTAATGTGGATACAAATGAACTTAAAGAGCAGTTTACAAATATAAATCTTGGTAAATTATCAGATATTGCAATAAAAGCTTGTAATGGATTAATTAGGTACATAAAAGAAACCCAGAAAGTTTCTCTAGCTCATATATGTAACATGGATATCTATGATATATGTACCTACATGACAATTGATATAAATTCAAGGAGAAATCTTGAAATTGTAGAAAGTTTGCGTGATAAGGGAAAGAAGGGAACCCTTCTCTCTGTTATAGATAAGACTAATACATCTATGGGAGGAAGAAGAATTAGAAAATGGCTTGAAGAGCCTCTGATTATTAAAGAAGATATTCTACGTAGGCAAGATTCTATAGAAGAATTTACAAATGACCTTATATTATTAGAAGATTTAAAAGAATCCTTAAATAGTATATACGATATTGAAAGATTAGTAGGAAAAATAAGTTCCTCTGCCATAAATGCAAAGGAGCTAATAGCATTAAAACATTCTTTATCTAAAATTCCAAGAGTTAAAGAACTAATCGCTAATCTTAAAAGCCCACTTATGCTAGATACCTATAAAAATATGGATGAATTAAAGGATATTTGTGAATTCCTTGAACTATCTATTATGGATGAACCTTCTCTTTCTGTAAAAGAGGGAAATATAATTAAGAATGGATATAATTCCACAGTAGATGAATTAAGGGAAAGTAAAACTAATGGAAAATTGTGGCTTGCTAATTTAGAAAATGAAGAAAGGCTAGCTACTGGAATAAAATCTCTAAAGATTTCTTATAATAAAGTTTTTGGTTACTTTATTGAAGTCACTAAATCCAACTTATCCTCTGTTCCTGAAGGTAGATATATAAGGAAGCAAACTCTTTCAAATGCTGAGAGATATATTACACCTGAGCTCAAAGAAATGGAAGATAAAATTCTTGGCGCTGAAGAAAAGTTAGTTGCACTTGAATATACATTATTTACAGAGATTAGATTAAAATTAGAAGAAAATATAGATAGAATGAAAAATACAGCTAAACTAATATCTGAAATTGATTGCATTTGGTCCTTAGCAAGGGTAGCAAGAGAAAACAATTATGTTAAGCCTTCAATAAATACTCATGGAGAAATAGAAATTGTTGATGGTAGACATCCCGTTGTAGAAACTCTAACAAAGACAAATAACTTTATTTCTAATGATACTACCCTTGACCTGGATGCTAATAGACTTATGTTAATCACAGGTCCCAATATGGCTGGTAAATCTACTTATATGAGGCAGGTTGCGCTAATTACCCTATTAGCTCAAATGGGGAGTTTTGTGCCGGTTAAAAGTGCGAACATCTCCATATG
>DAMAVY010000567.1:0-1803 GCA_032077725.1 Clostridium sp.
CAATTACATTAGCATTTTTTAGTATTACTATTTTTCTTAATTCTTCTTTCATTTACTAAAGCTTTAGCCCTTCTTCTTCTTTCTTCATTTTGTAGTTCTTTCTTTAATTTTTCATAGCTATTGAAACGACTCTCAGATAATTCACCATTTTCTATAGCTTTCTTAACTGCACATTTAGGTTCAGTGCTATGCTTACAATCTGAAAAATGGCATCTTGCTGCTAGGTCTTCTATATCCTTAAAGGTAGATTCTATATCTCCCTTGCTTAATTGAAGTTCTCTCATACCTGGAGTATCAATGATTATTCCACCTTGTGGCAATATGAAAAGCTCCCTATGAGTTGTGGTATGTCTACCTTTATCATGTTCTCCAATTTCCTTAGTTACCTGGATCTCTTCTCCTAGGAGCCTATTTATTAAAGTTGACTTTCCTACTCCTGAAGATCCAATGAATACTACAGTATCACTGCTCTTTATAAGATTACTTACCACATCTACCCCCTCTCCTGTGAGTGAACTTACAGTTATTACATCTATCCCTAGAGCAACTGTTTCTATTTCTGTAAACTTCTCATCTAAATCTTCACACAAATCGGATTTTGTAAGCAGTATAATTGGGGTAGCTCCACTATCCCATCCAATATTAATATACCTTTCTAATCTTCGAAGGTTATAATCATTATTAAGTGACATAGTTATAAAAACTTTATCAATATTAGTTGCCAGTACCTGCTCTTCACTCTTAACCCCCGCAACCTTTCTACAAAGGAGTGATTTTCTTTTTAGTACTCCTTGTATTACACCTTCGTCATGACCTAAAGCTTCAATTGCTACCCAGTCTCCCACTACAGGGAAATCTTCCTTATTAAAAAATTCATACTGTAACTTTCCAGATACATTAGCTGATATCTCTCCACTACAGGTAATTACTTTATATAAGTTTCTATACTGAGTAGATACTCTACCCAGTGAATATTCTTCAAAATTATTTTCCCACTCTTCCTTAACATTCTCATCTATTCCTAATTTACCGTAAACTTCATTCATATTTTCACTATAACTCCCTTGTTCTATATTATTATTTTCTCTTAAATCTAGTTCATTAAATTCTTCCAATGTGTCTATTCCCTCTTTCATATTTAATACTTTTCTATTTTCCTGCGCAAAAAAACCTTGGGGTATTAGCTACTCCAAGGCAGAAATCCAAATTAAATACACAAGTTAGGATTCTATATAAGCTACTATACCTTATAACAAATGGTACAGTTTTCTTAGAATTCCTTTAACTAAACTAAACATTTATAACATTATAAAACAATAAAATTATAAATCATATTTAAAACTTTTCTTGGAGTAGCTGTATAAAATTTTATCTTCTCTTACTTCTTTAATATTCATCATAATACAACAACTCCTTCCAATTAAATTTTAATATCTAATATCATTATAGACTCGATATACATATTTGTCAATAAATATGTAAAATTAATATTTTTTCACAAACCACTATTTATATAAATCTATAGCTAGTTCTTTTAATGCTGACTCCTGTATGATTTCATAGCTATGACCATGTTTTTGTATTATTCCCTTAGCTACTAAGTTATTTAATGTTCTTAATAAATGCCTATAACTAGTGCCTAGTAGCTCTGCAATTTCCGTTAAATTCTCATTAAATTCGATGATTTTCCCGTGGCTACTATTAACTTCTTCCTTTGTCACCATTATATAGCTAGCTAACCTATTTTCCAGTGGATAAAGCAAGTTTATTGATCCATTTTTAGATGCTCGTTCCAGCTTTTCT
>DAMAVY010000568.1:0-1799 GCA_032077725.1 Clostridium sp.
TTATATGTTTTCATAATTTTATCCTTTACTAGATTATTTGAATTAATAGTTATATTATACAACAAAAGGATGCAGATTAGTGCATCCTTTATTGTTTGAATAATATAATAGAGTATTTTAACTGCTTGCTTTTTCTTTAATTCAAGGGATAAAATGTTCTATTAGAATCAAATTGTTCCTCAATTAATGGTTCAACCGAGCTTTCTCTCCACCTTCTCCAATTCATCAATGAGTGCCGGTTTCCTTTGATAGGTCTGCTTCAACTCATTCACTAACTTTCTTGCAGTATCCTTCCCTTTCCACTTAATAAGCTGTAAAATCTCCTTTGTGACCTTCTTATATTCTCTTCTATCCCTTGCCTGTGCACAATTGTCTATAATCAACTTATAGCATAAGGAATATATCTCCTCTGGATAATCCTTTACCAGATACTCGCCATAACAAAACGAATCGTATGGATTATCTGTAATATCTTCAAGCAATCTCTGTTTCTCATTTTCAGCAATAAGTACCCTTCTGTAACATCCGAACTTCTTACTATTTTTAAGTTCATCCAACAATTCAGTGTACTTTTCCGTCCAGTTTCCTGCCTTCATATATGTTTGTTTTAGAGTCTCCCAAAAGTGTTCATTACCAAATAAAAGGAGTTTCTTTGCCTGTTCAATCGATTTATCCGTATCACCGGCGGCAACATAAATATCAAAGAGAATATTGTTCCAATCATTTGGATCGTTCCTGCTATATCTCCAGTCATTATCCAATTCTGACTTCTCCATACAGAGTTTTTCTGCTTCCTTAAAATTGCCATCTTCAATAGCATCTTTGATTGCTAAAATGCGGAGCTCATTCACATGGATATGTTCATATAGTTCATCCCTTGTTTCTTCTTTTCCATACAAATGTCTATGTAACAGATACCTTGCAATCTCATCTTGCTGTTTATAATATGTAGTGGAATGATTCTCTTCTATAACTGCTAAGAAACCATCTAGTGTTCTCTCTAATTTCTTTGAGCTTTTCTCATCACATAAACAGATTCCACATTTCAGCAAATCATATCGCGAATCTGTCCACCCATCAAAAGCTTTCTTTTTAGCTTCCTTTATTATTACACCAAGTGCTGCATCACGTATCTTCTTGTCTTGTTTTGCAATTTCCTTGGTGCATCTATGAATTAACTCATATGTACACATAATCACATCCATGAGCATTCCAGAACTACTATCTGCACATGATGCAAGTTTTATACCTGACACGAGAATATATGTAGCTACTTCAAGCACCACCAAATACTCCTCTGCCTCAAAGGGCTCCTCACACATATCTAAACAATGCTGTATGTCCATACAAATATTGTCACAGCTACTCCATCCAATAGAACCTCTCACGGTGTTACTCTTAATTGATGTGCTGATTATATTTTTTACATTTGGCATTATGTCTTCTTTTGGTATCATAAAGCACCTACTTTCTTCTGCTAATTTGGTTACTGGAATTTTTCGAGGTTCCCCTGGTGGTACTAGGGAGAGGCTTGCCTCGAGCTTGCTAACCACTACCAGAATTGCCTCTTACAATTATTAACTTTGCTGCTCCATACATTTAATATCTCCCCCTTCTGAATTGTCTAAATTGGAAATTTACCTATTCTTTAATATAACTTTCAATGAAATTTCTTAATCTATTTCTTAAGACAGGAACAAATAAGTCACCTATATAAAAATCCAAAAATTCTTTTTTAGTTATCCATTTATATGCAATAGTTTCGCCATCTTGTAATACTATACTACTTTTATCAGCAC
>DAMAVY010000569.1:0-1795 GCA_032077725.1 Clostridium sp.
GCACCTGTAATCTATATACTATGTTTTACATTTTTACCAATTGCCTTTTTCCCTGTTCCTGTACTAGCCATAGCAGCTGGGTTACTTTTTGGATTTACTTTCGGAACAATTTATACTTTAATTGGAGCAGCATTAAACAGTGCAATTATGTTTGTCATTGCTAAAGTTCTAGCTAAAGATGCAATTACAGAATTTTTACAAAAAAAGCTTCCTATAAAATGGAGTGAATTTCTATTAGAAACTGATGAAAAAAAGGGCTTTGGTGTTATTTTTATTTTAAGATTAATTCCCGCTATGCCTTACAATGTAATTAACTATGGTGCAGGATTATCATCCATAAAATTTAGCACCTATATGTTAGCCACTATGTTTGGAATTCTACCTGGTACATTAGTATTTTTAAACATTGGAAACCAAGCATTAAACATCCAAAATCCAGCATTTGTAATTTCCATTTTGCTATTGATTCTATTAACTATTTTCTCCATTTTCTTTGGTAAAAAAATTGCAAAAAAAAATCTACATAATAAAATTTAATGCTAGAAGAAAGAACTCTCTATTTTGTCCTTCCTTCTTTCTCTACATTTATAATCCTATCAGAAAAAATAATTCTTCCATCCTCTAGTGTGGTAATTTCCCCTAAATACTCATCAATACAAGGTATGTGAGTTAATTTGTTTAATTTACTGGTAGCATCTATAAGTTTTATCCTTCCATTAAATATAAATGCTATAGTATCGCTCATAGAAAAAGCATCTTCTTTATCATGGGTAATCATAATTGTAGTAACTTTGAATTTCCTTTGTATTTTTATAATATAATCTTTAACATAATTTTTCAAATTACAATCTAACCCTGTAAATGGTTCATCTAACAAAAGTACCTGTGGATCCACCGCTAACGCTCTCATTAACGCAACAAGTTGCTGCTGTCCCCCAGAAAGCTCCCATGGATATTTTTTCATATACTCTTTCATATCAAAAAAATCTACAAGAAAATTGATTTTGTCTTCAATTACTTTTCTTGGTAGCTTTCGCATCACAAGCCCAAACTCTACATTTTTTCTTACAGTCATGTGTGGAAAAAGTTGTTTTCCCTGATGCACCATTACAATATTTCTTTTTTCTATAGGAACATCATTTATGATTTTACCATCTACTAAGATGCTACCACATTTTGGCGATAATACACCTGTAATGATTTTTAAAATTGTTGTCTTACCTGCTCCACTGGGTCCTAAAACAGAAAAAAATTCTCCATCTTTAATGGTAAGATTAACATTTTTCAATATTTCTTTATTGCCAATAGAAAAACCTATTTCATTTAATTCTATTTTACTCATAGCTTTCTACCTCACTACATGTTTTCCCTTTTGCTGTATTTTTTTGTTCCAAATGAAAGTATTATCATTACTATTATACTGTATAAAATATACATAAGAGTGTACACTGAAGAAATATTTCTATTAGAATTTGTGATGTAGGGTGTCATAATCATTGAAAAATTAATATGATTACTATCACTAATAAACAAATTAATAAAATATTGAGAATAGGATATTATAAAAGCCATGAAAAAGCTTGATACATAACCCTTTAAATATATTGGTATATTTATATATTTAAAGGCTTGCCATGTAGACGCACCTAAACCTCTAGCTGCTAATTCATCTTCCATCCCCCACACTGTATAGTAAGAATATATCATCTTAAATGCATACGGAAGTGAAAAATATATATGTAAAATTAAAATTGCACTTTCGCAACTAGGAAACCATTTTAAAAACAATTTATGG
>DAMAVY010000570.1:0-1794 GCA_032077725.1 Clostridium sp.
TGCAAATAGATTTCTAATTAAGAGGCGAAAAAAAGAGCTTGGCATTTATATGGTATTAGGTATGGAGAAAAGTAATATATCACATATTTTAATTCTGGAAACCATGATTATTGGAGTTTTTGCCTTGGCGGTTGGCTTACTCATTGGAGTATTTGCTTCTCAAGGTCTTGCAGTAGTTACAGCTAAGATGTTTGAAGTAGAGATGAAAGAATTTACTTTTATTTTTTCACCTAGTGCTGCTATTAAGTCAATTATTTATTTTGGCGTAATTTTTATGGTTGTTATGATTTTTAACAGTATTTCTATATCAAAATATAAGCTTATAGATTTATTAACAGCAGCAAAGAAAAATGAAACTTTAAAAGTAAAAAAATTATGGGTATCAGTGATTTTATTTATATTATCTGTAATTTCGTTAGGTGTGGCATATTATCTTATTATAGATAATGGATTTGTAGCTTTTGACATAGAATTTATGGTATCTATTTTACTTGGAATTATTGGCACGTTTTTATTTTTTATGTCTTTATCTGGTTTTTTACTCAGAGTTATACAAGGAAATAAAAATATTTATTATAAAGGTTTAAATATGTTTGTGCTACGTCAAATTAATTCGAAGATTACTACTACCTTTGTTTCTATGACTTTAATCTGTTTGATGCTTTTACTATCCATCGGTATTCTTTCAACGGGTGCAGGACTTGCAAAAACTATGAGTAGTGACCTTGAAAAAAACACTCCTTATGATGTAAGTTTGGAAGAGTATGAATTTGATTCAGCATCAGATATTGATATAAGTAATCCTAATTACATAATGGATAAGCTAAGTGATGATGGTATGAAATTAGATGATCTAGTAAGTGATTATAAGACTATTCAGGTTTATGATTTGAAAGTTACAATGGATAAATTATTGAAATACTATTTTGAAAATAATTACCATCAGAAAAAAGAAATGGGGTGGACTAAGGAAACACCCTTAGGTTTCATTTCATTATCACAGTATAACAATAATTTGATTTTACAAGGGAAAGAACCAATTACTCTGAAAGACAAAGAATTTGCAATCAGCAGTAATTATAGTGATGCATATAAGAATCACGAAAAATTTATTAAAAACAGTGATACTTTAACTATAAATGGAAAAGAATTTACTGCATATCCTAAAGTTTTGAAAGATAGCTATTGTTCCACAGTTACTGCACAAAATATAGGTACAATAATTATTAATGATAGCGAGTTAAGAGAAGGGATTATATCAAAACATTATCTAAATATGGAGTTCAAAGGGGATAAAGAACAAGGAAGTAAAATTTTTAGAGAAAGATTTGATAGTGTTTACAATGAAGAAGAAAAACCAATGTTTTATTATGTTACAATGGTAAAAACTGAAATATACGCATCCAGTGTAGTATTTTCTACAGTTATATCTTATATAGCTATATATATAGGTGTGATTTTCCTAATTACTTGCTCCGCAGTTTTGGCATTACAGCAATTAAGTGAAAGTGCTGACAACCTAGAACGGTATAAATTACTTCGTAAAATAGGAGTGGAAGAAAAAGAAATTAATAAGTCTATATTTACACAAATTTTAATTTACTTTATGATGCCTCTGGCATTAGCTATTATTCATTCTTGCGTTGGAATAAGTGTTGCCAATAATGTTATAAAGTTGATTGGTAATATAAATGCAGCCACTGGGATTATTGCTTCTGCCGTTGGAATTGTTTTAGTTTATGGTGGATATATGATTGCTACTTATTTTGGATGCAAGTCAATGGCTAGAGGTAA
>DAMAVY010000571.1:0-1756 GCA_032077725.1 Clostridium sp.
AACTATGCTCCCATTCATGATGCAAGCCTTCGTTTTCATCCATACCGTTAGGGTATGGTTTCTTTATTCCATTTATAAGATATTTTTCATGATTTCCTAAAACACATTTAATGTTAGCAATTGATTTTATTCTTTGTACAGTTTCTTCTGGAAATGGGCCAATTCCAATAATATCTCCACAACATAATATTTCATCACATTCTTTTTCTTCAAACAATTGAATTATGGAATTTAATGCTATAACGTTATTATGAACGTCTGTAATTATCCCTATCTTCATACACTATCCCTCATATTCCTTTCCTTAAAAGCATACTAAACTCATTATAATGTTATCTGTTCTATCAAAGGCACAGGCTACACAAACCTTTTCTTTGGAAATATAATAGTTACATCTAGCTTAAGGCAAGCCTCCATTCTTCTTTTAAAATTGCCATAATAATTTTATCATGGAATTTACCATTTCTATAAAATGCCTGCCGCATGACACCTTCTGTTTTAAAATCAGCCTTAGTATATGCTTTTATTGCTCCTATATTCTTTTCAGAAACAGTAAGCATTATTCTATTAATCCCTAAATCTTCAAACCCAAGTTTAACAATTTGTTTTGTTACAAAAGTCCCAATACCTTTTCCGTGGTAAGTTTTATCTCCAATAAATATAAAATATTCTCCTGATAAATTTATTTCACTGATTTGGCATATTCCAGCATATCCAATAAAAATACCATTATCACTGTCTACTATAGCCTTATTATAAGTTGTTTTATCCAACATAAGTTTATCAAACCAATCTGATATTTCATCGGTATTTTTCATTTTTTGAAATATAGATAAAGAATATCTTATTACTTCTTCATCTTTTATCCAATAAAAAAAATACTCCTTATCGGAAGGTTGTAAATCTCTTAGTTTAATATTCATTGAATACTCCTCCTGTAAAGCCTATTTTATGTTTGTTTACTACACAATATATTATGAAACTATTCATTAGTTTATATATAGAACCTTCTCCATACGTCTATTATGCTATTTTATTCCAATAAGAGAAATCAATCCATTTGCTAAGGTTTCTCCCCAAGATAAATAATCATGGCCACCATTAAACCATTGAAAATCGACATTGTAACCTTTAGATATCAAGGTATCTCTTAAACTTATATTGGTATCAATAATTTTATACTTAGTTTCTAAAACTCCCATATCAAAATAAAATTTAAGAGGTAGCCTATTTACTTCCTTAAACATAGTAGCCATCCAACAATCCTCATTAGGAGCAAAGTCTTCAGAATTGTACCAAAAATAACCTGATTGAGAAAGAACATTACCAAAAACGTCTGAATAGTTTAACCCTAAATAAGCTGCTGTTAGACCGCCTAAACTAAGTCCACAAATTATGGCCTCTTCTGGATTGCTAGTAATATTATAATTTTGACTCACCCATGAAATTAATTCTTTTGAAATAATCTCACAAAATGAATCATTACACTTTAATTCTTGTCCCCTGTTTTCTGTTGAATCTATAAATATTGCAACTATAGGAGGTATTTTTTTAGAATCTATAAGATTATTCAAAGTTTCTATTGCAGAAAGAACATCAACATAATCATTACCATCAGTTAAAACTATAAATCCGTATGGTTTTTCTTTCTTATCATATCCATAAGGTGTGTAAATTCTAACTTTACGCTTGTCCTCTAAATTTTTACTTTCAAATCTATATTCTTCTACATTGCCTGTTGGTACACCCTCTATTT
>DAMAVY010000572.1:0-1754 GCA_032077725.1 Clostridium sp.
GCTGTAACATTTCTTTTATAACTGGTAGAAATTCCATCAGTTAAAATAACTGGATTTCCTTTACTTGCAGCAACTGGTGCAATACTCATAGCATCCGCTTCTCCATCAATCCCATTTACATAATAAACCTCTTGAACACCCTTTATCTGTTCTATTTTATTTGCTACTAAAATTGATGTATCATATCTGTTCTCTCCACCAAGTCTTATGACTTTCTTGCCCTTATTAATTATTTCACATTCTATATCCTTAGAAACCACGCCTGTACCCCCTACAATATAAACAGTATTTACTTCATTTAAGCTGTCTAATGTTGTTTGTGGCATGCTATCTGTTCTTGTTAATAATATTGGAGCATTTACAACTCCACTTAATCCACTTGCAGAGAGCCCATCTACTAAAGCCCCTCCATTTACTAAAATTGCTGAAGAATACTTCATCCTAGAAGCAATTATACTTGCAGTTTCATACCTATCACTTCCACAAATGTAATCCACATCTATTCCGAATGCTGATATAGTATGATAAATTAATATTATGCATAAACTCACCAAAATTTTCATGCATTTTTTCCCCATGTATATCCCCCCAATAGCCAAATAAAAATAAGACAACTAAAGTATATCACATAATTATTAGTAGAAACTATTTTATCCTATTTTTACTTCACTTAACATATTAGAACCTTATACGAATATTAAGTTTTTATGCTAAACTCTCATCATTATAATCCTCATTTACTTCTTGAAATTTAAATTGTCCATAACTTAAACCCTTAAGCATTTCAAAGTTTACCTTTTCAAACTTTTGATGTTCATTTGCCCATCCCGTAAATAATTTAAAAAGTTCCTCACTAAAATACTTTGAATTTATTCTTGGAAATCCATCTAACACATTAAAGCCTTCGTCTATAGCTTTTTTTACCTCTTCTTGATTATAACTAAAGTAATATCTACCCTGACAATTTAAGATCTGACCTATTATAAAATTACTATTTTTTTCACTTTCCCATATTAAATTAATTTTATTACTCATTTTCACTTACTCCTTTAATCTCATATGTTATAAGTAATAAGCTAAATATACTTATCACCATTCAACATGAGAAATGATAATTTGTTTTATTAATAAATTTTATGTTTTCAACTTTGACTTTATTTCTTTTCCACGAAAAAAAAATATATTATGTCATATAACATTATTGACATTTTTTGCTTAGCACACACCCTTTATTGAAAATAAATCAAACAATGTTATAATTAATTTAATAATACTATAATTTATCAATAAAAACCAATAAATATTTAATAACATATGATGAATACTGAAAAAATTAAGGGAAAAAATAGATACTATTTCTTTAGACGGATAGCACTTCTAATGAATAACTATTGCAAAAATAAAAATATGACTGATAAATAGAAACCACTCTAGGTTATACACTTAACCTAGAGTGGTTATTTATGGTATACATTATATTACTTTTTACAAGAATCTCTCTCAACTATATTATAAGGTAGTCTATAATAAATCTCTTCTATTGGAATTTTGTTAATTAGCTTTATTAGAAGCCTCATACCCACAGAACCCATATCATATAATGGACGAGATACTGTAGTTAGTTTCGGATAAAATATAGCAGATAATTGTATATTATCAAATCCCACAACATCTATATCTTCTGGAACCCTAATATTTTTCTCTCTTAGAGCATTTATAACTCCAAGAGCAGCTTGATCGCTTCCACATAAAAC
>DAMAVY010000573.1:0-1752 GCA_032077725.1 Clostridium sp.
AGTGTTATCCTTTTAATGTCATTATTATACTTATCTATATTAAACTTTGTCTTTTCTAAAAAATCGACTATTATATTAACTTCTTTTACTTTAATTTCTTCTGAAACCTTTAAAAATACTTTAGCCTTTTCTGAGTCTACTTCTAAAGCTGGCAAACGCTCTTCATAGGTTGAAATAATATCATCTATCCTAATAAGATTCTGCTGCGTATTGTAAAGTTTCTTTTCAGCCTCTTCTTTTCTAGTTTTATACTTCACAATACCTGCAGCTTCTTCTAGTAACTTTCTTCTATCTTCTGATTTAGCACTTAAAATTGCATCAATTTTACCCTGTCCAATAATTGAATATCCTTCTTTACCTATACCTGTATCCATGAATAATGCTTGTACATCTTTCAACCTACATATAGTATTGTTAATTAAATATTCACTCTCTCCAGATCTATATAATCTTCTAGACACTGTTACCTGAGAATATGCTATATCAAGTTCTGAATCACTATTATCTAAAGTCAGGGATACCTGAGCTAGACCCACGGGTTTTCTATATTGAGTACCTGCGAATATTACATCTTCCATCTTATCTCCTCTAAGATTTCTAATGCTCTGCTCTCCTAGTACCCATCTTACAGCGTCTGAAATATTGCTTTTTCCACTACCATTAGGGCCAACTACCACAGTTACCCCTTTTTTAAAAGTTAGTTCCGTCTTATCAGCAAAAGATTTAAATCCTCTTATTTCAATAGATTTTAAGAACATCTATACACTCTCCTAAGCACCAAAAATTACAGGTAATATAATTACTAAAGCCATAGCTGCGCATATTATAATTGCAAGAATCCTAGTATATTTTTCTCTCTTTTTCTTATTACTTTTCATGAAATCACCCCTAAATTTATTTTTTCATAGTTTATATTTCTATAGTGAAGCATAAACTTTTCACTATAGAAACATTTTATACTATTTCTTCTCTAAATCTCATAATACCGGATATTATTATTTATTAAGTGTTTTTAAATAATCCTTCTGGTTAATTATATCTAATTTTCCTTCATTATAAAATCCTATACTACCTACTTCCACATCTGTACTTTGATAAACTATTATGTTCACATCTCTCATTTCTTCTATTAGTTTATTAAAATACTTTTTCTTACTAGCGTAAAGCTTGGAAATTTCTCTAGGATTTATATATAATGAAATCTCATGTTTATTTGAAATATAATCCTTGATAATATCGCAATATATACTGCTTTCTACCAATTCTCTATAGGCAGGGTGAAAAGGACCATCTATAATTGCTCCACCATAATTTATTTCTTCAGTAGGTTGTAACCCTATTCGTATAACTTTAATCCCTCTACTTTCTAGCATACCATAAATTACCTTACTTATGTCTACTGATTCTTCCAAAGTATAAGGTTTATATTCTCCTCTATTCAGAAGTTTTTCCATAGGTGTATCCACAATAACTAGAGCTGGGTATATTCGACATATACTAGGACCCATAGCTATACATTTTTCAGTAGTGGCAATATCCTTTTCCTTCGTATCTCCTGGAAGTCCTAACATTATTTGATGTCCCAAAATAAAGCCATATTCTTTTATTAACTTAGACGCTTCTTCAACGTCCTTTGCAGTATGACCCCTTCCAGATTTAAGAAGCACCTCTTCATCTAGGGACTGTACTCCAAGTTCTATAATATCTACATCAAAACTCTTAAGATGATCCAAAATTTTATTATCTATATAA
>DAMAVY010000574.1:0-1745 GCA_032077725.1 Clostridium sp.
TAATTAAAAACTCAGGAGCTATGTTGATAGAAGGTTCAATGGGTCTTCTACTTATAATAATAACTATGACAACAGGTACTGCTTTGTTAGTGTGGATGGGCGAACAAATTTCAACTCATGGAATTGGAAGTGGAGTATCTATGATTATTTTTGTAAACATAGTATCATCACTACCAACAATGGCTTATCAAATAGCAGCTTTAGTTGAAACAGGAACAGTTAGTCCAGTAGAGGTTGTAATATTCGTAGCAGTAGCTTTAACTTTATTAATTGGAGTAGTTGTTATAAATTTAGCAGAACGAAGAATTCCCGTGCAATATGCTGGCAAAGCTGTGGGAAGAAAGGTTATAAAAAGCCAATCTTCACACATTCCAATAAGCTTAAACTCTTCTGGAGTTATGGCAATAATATTTGGTATGTCAGTATTGCAATTCCCAGTTGTTATAGCTAAAATATGGCCAGAATCTTCATTTGCAGTTTTTATTAATTCAAGTCCCTGGAGTATATTCCAGACTAATACTGTGAAGTATTGTGTGGTATATTTTATACTTATATTATTCTTTGCTTGGTTCTATACTTTAATTACATTCAAGCCAGAAGAGATGGCAGAGAATATGAATAAATCCTCAGGATTTATTCCAGGTATCAGACCAGGTGAAAAAACTGAAAAATATTTAGAGACGGTTTTGACAAGAATAGCTATTTTAGGTGGTATTTTTGCTGGAATTATAGCAATAGTTCCTGTATTTGCGGCTATGTTTAGTAACTTTAAGGAGATTTCATTTGGTGGAACCAGTTTGTTAATTTTGGTTAGTGTATCACTTGATACAATGAAGCAATTACAATCTCAACTGGTAATGAGACATTATGAAGGGTTCCTTAAGTAAAATATAAAGTTTGGAGTTGATTCTAGTGAAAGTTGTTTTATTAGGTCCTCCTGGAGCCGGAAAAGGAACTCAGGCAAAATCAATCTGTAATAAATACTCTATACCGCACATATCTACTGGGGATATTTTTAGATACAATATCTCTCAGGCAACACCTTTAGGTAT
The DNA here is from genome assembly GCA_032077725.1 of Clostridium sp. Lineage (GTDB taxonomy): Bacteria > Bacillota > Clostridia > Clostridiales > Clostridiaceae > Clostridium_J. The sequence continues at coordinate 1,053 of DAMAVY010000574.1, forward strand.
TGAAGCTAAAAAATATATAGATAAAGGTCATCTAGTACCAGATGAATTAACTATTAATTTAATAAAAGATAGGTTAAAGCAGGATGACTGTAAAAATGGATTTTTACTAGATGGCTACCCAAGAACTGTAAATCAAGCAGAAGCTTTGGAAGTATTACTTAAAGATATGAAAGTGAAACTTGACTCAGCTCTACTGATAGAAGTTCCAAAGAGTTTTATTATAGATAGAATGACAGGAAGACGTGTATGTACTACTTGTGGAGCTAGTTATCATATTAAATATAATCCTACTAAAAATGCTGGATTATGTGACACATGTGGCAGTGTAGTAATACAAAGAGCCGATGATAATGAAGCTACAGTAAGTGAAAGACTTGAAATATATGATAAGCAAACACAGCCATTAATAGAATATTATAGAAGTAAAAATCTATTAGATGAGGTTGATGGAACACAGGCTATTAATGATGTTTTTAAGAATATCTGCGGTATCTTAGGAGCGATAAATAGTGATGAATGTTAAGAGTGATAAAGAGCTAGAATATATGAGAAGTGCTGGTAAGGTTGTTGGCGATACCCTAGCGATGATTGAAAAGGTAATAAAACCCGGAATAACCACTGCAGAAATTGATAAACTTGCGGAAGAGTTTATATTAACACAAGGTGCTATACCATCTTTTAAAGGATACGGAG
>DAMAVY010000575.1:0-1733 GCA_032077725.1 Clostridium sp.
AAACTAATTCCAAAAGGCTATAGAAATCCTTTAGTGGAAATTTCTTCATTATATCTATAATAATATTGACATAAAAAAAAATTTTATACCTTCTTTTTTATGCCAATTCCTCATTATTTTGCATCTTATAATGCTATCACACAACTTATAATATGTCAAGCCTAAGAAATAGCAATAAAAAAGGCACCATTACGGTACCTTTATTTAAATAAATTACTTAAGCTCTACAGTAGCTCCTACTTCTTCTAACTTAGCTTTCATTTCTTCAGCTGCTTCTTTTTCGATTCCTTCTTTAACTGGTGCTGGTGCTCCGTCAACTAATCCTTTAGCATCCTTTAATCCAAGTCCAGTTATTTCTCTAACAGCTTTTATAACTTTGATTTTTGAGTTTCCAGCATTTGCAAGGATAACATCAAATTCTGTTTGCTCTTCTTCTGCTGCTGCTCCACCTGCTGCTCCACCTGCTACCATTACTGGTGCTTGTGCACTTACGTCAAACTCCTCTTCAAGAGCTTTTACTAAATCTGATAATTCTAATACAGTTAATTCTTTAACTTGATCTAATATATTTGTGATTTTTTCACTCATTTATAATTCCTCCATTTAATTTATTGTTCAGCGGATTCTTCGCCGTTTTCTTTGTCAACTATTGCTTGTATTCCACGAGCAAATTTACTAATTGGTGCATTTAATGCAATAACAACTTGAGTAAGTAAATGCTCTTTAGAAGGTAAGTTAGCTATTTCAGATATTTTCTCAAAATCTAACATATCTCCTTCAACTATTCCTGCTTTAAGTTCTAAATTCTTCTGATCTTTTGCAAAGTCATTAGTTATTTTAGCTGCTATAACAGGGTCTTCATTAGATATTGCTATCGCATTTGGTCCTGTTAAGTGATTTGTAAATTCTTCATAACCTTCATCTTTAAAAGCAAATCTCATCATGCTGTTTTTATAAACCTTGTATTCAACACCTGCTTCAGAGTACTTTCTTCTAAGTTCAGTAACTTCATCTACATTCAAACCTCTATAATCAACTAAAACTACTGATTTAGCTGCTGATATTTTGTCTCTTATTTCTTGAACTAGTTGCTGTTTTGCTTCAACAATTTTTTTGTTCATTTTGACTTCCACCTCCTCAAATAAGAAGTAATTAATTTTATAAAATTAAAAGGTCTTCCGCATAAGGAAGACCTTCATATAATCATATATTAAATAATCATAATGGGTACAACCTCGGTAGGTAATTTAAACCTTTCGGTTCCTACTTTCTACGGTTATTTATTAAATTTTAATCTTTTAATATCTTAACACGGTCATACCATTATGTCAATAACAAATTTATATATCCATTAATTTTTGACCATTAATTTTGATTCCAGGTCCCATTGTGCTTGATAAGACAACAGATTTAAGATATCTACCTTTAGCTGCTGCAGGTTTTGCTTTTATTAAAGCACCCATTAAAGCATGGAAGTTTTCTTTTAATTTTTCTTGTCCAAAAGAAGCTTTCCCGATAGGAACGTGAACTATGCTTGTTTTATCTACTCTATATTCTACCTTACCTGCTTTTATATCATTAACAGCTTTTTCAACATCGAAAGTAACTGTTCCTGATTTAGGGTTAGGCATTAATCCTTTTGGTCCAAGAACTCTACCAAGTCTACCAACAACACCCATCATATCTGGTGTAGCTACTACTACATCAAATTCAAACCAATTTTCTTTTTGAAT
>DAMAVY010000576.1:0-1717 GCA_032077725.1 Clostridium sp.
TCTAGGCTCAGTGAGTTTTATAGTATATCTAAGGAAAGCGTCATAAAGTTTCGTTGTTAACATGATAAACTAATGGTATAATCATTTATCTAAAGATTTATCCTTATTTACTTGACTTTAACTGTTAAAAAGTAAAGAATAATATAGGAGAGTATATGAAATATTTTGAATGGATGTGATTAAAATTAGTAAAGAAACCCTTGCTGTTTTAGATGGAAACAGCTTATTATATAGAGCATTTTATGCTATACCAGAGCTTACTACTAAAGAAGGAATTCATACAAATGCAGTGTATGGATTTTTGAATATGCTTTTTAAAATTAAAGAGAATATAAATCCAGATTATATTGTTGTTACTTTTGACAAAGCTAAAAAGAACTTTAGACATGAAAAATATGAAGATTATAAAGCTGGAAGAAAGCCTACACCTTCGGAGCTTGTGGAGCAATTTCCAATTATCAGAGAATTTCTTACTAAGATGGGGATTAGTATATTTGAATTAGAAGGATATGAGGCAGATGATTTAATAGGTACTATATCTGTTTTAGGAGAAGAAAATGGCATGGAGATATATGTAGTAACTGGAGATAAAGATGCCCTACAGCTTGCTACAGACAATGTAAAAATAGTCTTGAATAAAAAAGGTATTACAGAAATAGAAACTTATAATAGTGAGAGATTTATTGAAGAATTTGGAGTGACTCCAACACAGTATATAGATGTTAAGGGGCTTATGGGGGATAAATCAGACAACATTCCTGGGGTTCCAGGAGTTGGTGAGAAAACTGCGTTTAAGCTTATTAAAGAATATGGAAGCATAGAAAATGTCTTGATGAATATACCTAGTATCAGTGGTAAAAAACTTAAGGAATCTCTTGAAGAATATAGTGAACAAGCAATTTTAAGTAAAAAACTAGCTACAATTATTACTAGAGTACCTGTAGACATTCCACTAGAACAATTAAAAACCAGGGGTGACATAAGTAATATTGAAGTTAGAGATATGTGCTTAAAATTAGAATTTAAATCACTTCTTAAAAAAATTCAAGGGCTTGTAGGTGATAACAGTGAATCAGTTTCTAGTGATTTAGAAAAAGAAGCTCCAACTTTTAAAGTCATTGACGAAATTAAATCATTTGAGGATATGATTTCTAAAATTAAGGATAATATTTTCGTAAAATTTTATGTGGATAATACTAATAATTTTTCTAAAACTGATGTAAGAGCTATATCTGTTTTAGCAGAGGACTTAATTTATATTATTCACTGTGAAAAGTTATTAAATGATCATAGAGAATTATTTATAAAATCTATGAAGTTAATTTTTGAGAATCCAAGTATAAAAAAGGTTTCTCATGGTATTAAATATGGATACACAGCCTTTTTAAAATTGGGTATTGATTTAGACTTAGTTGATTTTGATGTAGAAATTGCAGCGTATCTATTAGATTCTTCTAAATCAGAGTACTCAATAAAAACTTTAGTAGAAGAAAAACTAGGAGAAACCTTTAGTGGAGAAGGAGATATTCTTATGGCTAATGAGGTTTTAGCTATGAAGGATATATATCCAGTTTTAAAGGAACAAATTAAAAAAGAAAATATGGAAGAACTTCTTTTTAAAGTAGAGCAGCCTCTTACTAAAGTTATATCTTATATGGAATATGAAGGCTTTAACATTAATAGAGAAGAACTAGATAATTTAGGAAACAAATTTAGT
>DAMAVY010000577.1:0-1715 GCA_032077725.1 Clostridium sp.
TGCCATCTAGAGGTACTTTCTCACCAGGTTTTACAAGTATTACATCCCCAATCATAACTTCTTCTGGGGACATCTTTTTAAAGTCATCACCTATCTTTACGTTAGCAAAATCAGGTCTTATATCCATTAAAGCTGAAATAGATTTTCTGGAACGATTAACAGCTATATCTTGGAACATTTCACCAATTTGATAGAAAAGCATAACGGCAACCCCTTCTGAATACTTGCCAATGGCAAAAGCACCAATAGTTGCTATAACCATGAGAAAATTCTCATCAAATACTTGACCTCTTTTTATATTTTTTAATGCTGTTATAACTACTTCTCCGCCTATAAGGGCATAACTTATTAGATATAGTGTTAATTCTACTGCATTAGAGAATTTCATAACTATTGCAATTATAAAAAATGCTACACCTATAGCAAGGCGTATTATTCCATCACCATTGCCTTCACCATGATTATGATTATGCTCATGTCCATGGTGTTCAGGTTCTTGTCCATCTTCATGTTCCTTTTCATCATGTTTCTCATGGCTAATCTTATTAGAATATCCATGAATTTCACGGTTTACTGGATTAATTTTAGAAATATTATTAGATTTTTTTTCAATAACTTTTACATTGCTTTCAATGCTAGTAACTATTTTAACTATTTCAGTTATTAATTCATCTTCTTTAATAACCCCATCAATTTGTAGTGTTAATGTTTTGGTAATAAAATTTATATTTGCAGAATTGATGCTATCTAAATTATTAATTTTCTGTTCCATTTTAGCAGCACAATTAGCACAACCAAGTCCTTCTAAAATAAATTGTTTTTTTATAGTGTTTTTAGATGGTGTTTTATTAGTAGTAACTAGTTTAAGATTGGTTAGGTTAATATTAGTTTCCATATTCTCATTGCCCATGATTTTTCCCCCTAAAATGGCTTAATTTTTTTCGTTTATGTGAATTAATCCTTGATCAAAAATACTCTTAACATGTTCATCATCTAAGGAATAGTAAACTACTTTTCCAGCTTTTCTGTATTTTACAAGCCTAGCTTGTTTTAAAACTCTTAGCTGGTGTGAAATTGAGGATTGAGTCATTCCTAGTAGTGTAGCTATATCACACACACACATTTCTGCTTGGAATAAAGCACATAATATTTTTATTCTTGTAGTATCTCCAAAAATTTTAAATAAATCTGCTAAGTCATATAGAATTTCTTCTTTAGGTATACATGATCTAACTTTATTAACTACATCTTCATGAATAACGGTGCAGCTACAGCTTTCGATATCATCTTTATTTGCCAATGCATTTCACTCCTTCATATGAATACATGAATATATGAGTATTCGTTCATATATTCATTATATGTATTGCCTATATGTTTTGTCAATGATTTATATAAAAATCCTTAAGTTTTTTTTGTTATAAAAAACATTAATTAATTGGTAATGTATGAGAATTAATTAGTAGTTAATAATTAAGAAGTGGTCATAATTACATATAAAATGTAATTTTATTTTTTTTACCTTAACAATTATGTAATAAACATGTAAGTTTTAAGTAATAAATTTAACAAGAATATAAATTATAATATAATCATAACGAAAACGAGGAGATAAAAATGAAGAAGAATAATAAAGTTAGAAGAGTAAGAATTGTACTGATAAGATTAATAATATTTACCATATTAGGAATGATCAGCTTAGTCTATATATTTGA
>DAMAVY010000578.1:0-1701 GCA_032077725.1 Clostridium sp.
GCTACTTGATGGTCCATTTAGTAATATAACTTTTGAGGACATATCAATTACCTCAATAACTTTAGATTTGCTGGCCTACTTCTTATTCGCCTATCATGAATTAATTATAACTTATTTTGTAAGTGCCGTGCTATTCGATTTTCAAAGAACCAATTTATTAATTACTTCACCTTATCTACATAAAAAAAGTTGAAATTACATTAAAATTTGTATGTCCTCTATCACTCAAAACATTCCTCAACCTAACATGTTTTCCCTGATATCATCCCAGATATATTAATATTATTTATTTACAAAGATAAATCTGTCGTTATTTTTATATTTATAAATTACGTGATCACATAAAAAATTTGCCATGTTTTTTATATGTTCATACTCTTCTGGGTTAGAGGATAAAAACAGCATATTATCAATTATTGATAACGCAAAAAAACATTCAATCAGTTTTTCATAGTCACTTGGTAATAAGAAAATATTTTTATATCCTTTTATGAAGAGTCTACGATTTTCAACACTAAGGTGCATTAATGTTTGTGCTATATCATATAAGTAATAACCAAATCCACATCTTGAAAAATCTATTAAAAAAATATCCTTACCATTAGCAATATAATTGCACTCATTTAGATCTCCATGTATTAGCCCCCAATTTTGATCCTTAGATAAGTTTTTCTCTATAAATTCTATAATATTCATCGTACTTTTATAAATATCATTAAATTTCATCTTAGATATAATTTTAATATCTACTAGTTTATCTAATTTTGATAAATTAGCCTTACTAGTTTCCAAGTCATATTCTGTTCTAATAAATCCCTCGGGTGTTTCCCATTGATTTAAATATTTGTGCAATTTAGCCATTTCCTCACCTAATTTAAAGACTAATTCATTATATTTCTCATCATTTATATCAATAATTTCTCCATCAATCCATCTAAGTACTGTAACATTTAAATCCTTACCTAAAAATTCATTGAAAACTTTTGTTACAAAACTACTGTATCTATTTTTTACTGGTGCTTGTACTGTAAATAACTCACAACTATTAAGTTCTTTAAGTAATAGTAATTCTGAATTAATCAATCTTTTATTATTTTGATACTCATCATCCTCATTAACGGATTTGTGAATCCTAACTAAATACTTTTCTTCACTACTCTTCTTGTCAATGCAAAATGTAACATTTTCACTTTGTTGTAAGAAAGAAATATCATCATAATAAATTTCATACTCTTTTAAGACCTTTTGTGCAAACTTATAATACTCTTTTATATCTTCTTTATATTTTGTATTCATATTGCTCTCCCTCGTATAAATTAATTGTGACTAATCTTATTTAATCTAAGTCATAAATTGGAATTTATCTTTCAATACACTTTTTATATATAATAACTGTATTATTTGAACAAGTTTCCACATGTTGATACCCAACCTTTTCGTACAAATGCCTGTTTCGTGTGCAGAAATATGGCGTACCCAATGTCCAAATCTTATTATGTGGATAAAGTTCTTCTATTAGTTTTAATACTTTAGTGCCATATCCTTTCCCTTGATATACTGGTAAGATACAAAAATCTTCTAATGATAAAGAGTCCTCTGTTTCATGATGCAGCCAAAAGATTCCTATTGGAGTCTCTTCCAACAATATTATGAAGCAATAATAATTTTCGATTAATCTTATTGCTTCAGTTTCATCAATTA
>DAMAVY010000579.1:0-1697 GCA_032077725.1 Clostridium sp.
CCCAAGATATTTTGTTTCCATACTTCTTTTTAATTGGCCAAAGTAAACGACGTGCTTTATCTAGGTTTATATTATCTGGCCAGCTATTAAGTGGTGGAAAACGTTGAAGCCCTTGTCCCCCACCTCCTCTACCATCACCGATTCTATAGGTTCCTGCACTGTGCCAAGCCATACGAATAAAGAATGGTCCATAGTGACCATAGTCAGCTGGCCACCACTTTTGAGAGTCTGTCATAAGCTTATATAAATCATTCTTTAGTGCATAATAATCTAATTTCTGAAATTCTTCAGCATAGTTAAAATCCTTAGGCATGGGATTGCTTTTCTCACAGTTTTGGCGAAGAACATTAAGCTTAAGCTGGTTTGGCCACCAATACTCATTAGTGGTCCCTTGTCCTGCTACTCCTTTACTTGTTCTTCCTGTCATGGGACATTTTACTTCTGACATAACATTATCCTTCCCTATATAAATACTACTACAGTAAATTATATAAATGTTTAACTATTACTATGCATCAATCGGTATATAATGTATATTAAAGTTTTTTAGTTTTACTTATGGGAAGGTTCCCCGTAACTTGTATAACTTAGGCTTCAATCTCATATGCAGCAAACCTTCTTTATCTACTATTAACATTCCGCTTAAAGGAATAATAGGTAGTTGCAAAATAGCATAGATAAATAACTATAATTATCAATAAGGAAATACTTATGTTGAACATAAAAGCCTTATCTCCAATGTATATATCAATTAATGTTCTACTTGCAGATTCAAAAGCATTAAAAAATATATAGAACCCGAAGACTGCTACAATAATTGGTATTGTAAAATACAATGATATTTGTTTTAAAATTAATCTGCCTATCTCCTTATCATCTATACCCAGCTTCCTCAAAGTATTAAATCGCCCTTTATGCTCAATGGAATCTGATAGCTGTTGCATGGCAAGTACTGTTAAGCTTATCATGAGTAAAACAGCACCTCCATATATTCCAAGAATTCTCATACCTAGGGTTACATTTAATATTTCATTAGTCTCTGCTGCTTTCAATCTGATTGTTAAAGGATTATCCTTCCTCTTCTCACTAAGCATATTATCATAGTTATTCATAAACCAGTTTGGTATAAGATTATTTTCAAGTTTCACCAAATTATCATTACTGATCTTCTTATTAGTGTTAGCGTAAAAGTCCTTAGCTGCTAAAGTTAAGCTTTTGCACCATTCATCAGGTATAACTAAAAGTCCACCTTCATAAGTATTATAAATATATTCTCCAATAGAATCTTTATAGTATGGATTTGAACTAAGCTTCAGTTCCTTGTCTTCTATTTTCAAAGTTGAATTTTCACTTATATACTCATTAATAGACTTATCATCTATGAGCTTCTCCCACTGGGTTGTGAACTCATTTCCATTAAGCTTTACTTCACTATATCCAAGCATTTTTCTTAACTTATTATAATCACTTAAGCCTATAGCAAACAGTGGCATATTGTTTACATCTGTATTATATAGCTTTCTATCATAAATATAGTATTGCTCCACCTCACAATAATCCTTGAAATTATAGTTTTCACTGTCTAAATATTTTACTAAACCACTATAATCAATTTTAGATATATCCTCTACATTACTCATAATATCTAGCTTACTTGCTACAACTGCATCAAAAGGAATTCTATTATCTAAGTAGCC
>DAMAVY010000580.1:0-1692 GCA_032077725.1 Clostridium sp.
TACGGTTCTTTTTAATTTTTATCATGTCTACTTCTATGAATTTTGTACATAGTTTTTCTTTATCATCATGGTCAAACTCTACAAAAGTTGAGCCCTTTTGTAAATATTTTTCTTTTATACTTTCCTCTTCCTTAGTAAGTCCTTTGTTTACTATAGCATAATCAATAGATATTCCTTTACAATGGCGTAATATAGCTCTTATATGATCTTGAACACTATAATTATCGCTTTCCCCTGGCTGTGTCATTATATTGGATACATATATTTTTAAGGCATTTGTAGTTTCTATAGCTTCCTTTATGTCTTTTACCATTAAATTTGGAATTATGCTTGTATATAAACTACCTGGTCCTAATATAACTGCATCAGCCTCTAAAATGGCATCAATAGCTTCTTTAACACCTTTAGCCTCTTTAGGTTCTATAAACACTTCATCTATAGGTGAATTTCTCTTTAAACTTTCCCTTGGGATAGAAGATTCGCCCTTTATTGTGGCTCCATTTTTGAGTTTTGCATATAGCTCTACATTCTCAAGGGTAACAGGTAGTACTTTTCCAGTTACAGCTAAAACATCACTAGTTTTTTTGACAGCCTCTAAAAAATTATCTGAAATTCCATTCATTGCTGCTAAAAACAAATTACCAAAGCTTTGGTTTTCTAGACTTCCATCCTGAAATCTATATCTAAATAGCTGTTCCATTAAGGGCTCAGTATCTGCCAGTGATATTATGCAGTTACGTATATCTCCTGGTGGCAATATTCCAAGGTCTTGTCTTAAAACCCCAGAACCACCACCATCATCAGCAACAGTAACTATAGCTGTTATATTTGATGTAAATTTTTTAAGACCACTAAGCATATTAGAAAGCCCTGTTCCCCCTCCAATAACTACTACGTTAGGTCCTTTGATAAGTATGTTTTTTTCATATAAATCTTCATTTTCATGCTTTTTTCTCATGGGAAAACTTAAATCTTCTAGGTTCATTATTTTTATTATCTGTTTAGTATATTTCTTCATTCCAATATATGATAATATAGCACCTATAATAATTACTCCTAGTAATATTATTTTTATTGAAACTCCATCATATGTTCCTCTTATAAGTTCAATTATAGCATAGGAAATCAAAAATAAACCTAATATCATTTGGCATATCCATCGTTTAATTCCTATTCCAGGTGTAGCCCATTTCCTAAGCTTCATCGCTTGCCAGCTCCTCTATTTACATCTTCATTAATATCCCTATGATCTATGGTTACATTATTGCCAATATGATTTAAAATCTCATAAATTTTATTGGCAATAGCAACAGATCTATGCCTACCACCAGTACAGCCGATAGCCACAATAAGTTGTCTCTTACCTTCTATTTTATAATTAGGAATTAAAAATTTAAGCATATCTATAAATTTATTTAAAAATTCCTCAGTCTCAGTTTTCGATAAAACATAATCTTTTACTGGTTTGTCGAGTCCACTAAAAGGTTTTAGTTCAGCTATATAGTATGGGTTTGGAATAAATCTCACATCCATAACTAAGTCTGCATCTAATGGTATCCCATATTTAAAACCAAAGGAAATAACATTAATAAGTAGAGGTGTCTCAATTTGACCTTCATCCCCAAAAGCAATAGTTATTTCTTCATTTAATTCTTTATTCGTTAATTTTGAAGTATTTATTATTTTATCAGC
>DAMAVY010000581.1:0-1682 GCA_032077725.1 Clostridium sp.
TATCCCTATGTGGTAGGATAGTTGTCGTAAACTAATAATAGTGTATAATTAAAATATAACACTAATAAAAGGAGATAACTATGGCTAATAAAAGAAAAAAGTATACTAAAGAATTCAAAGAATCCATTCTCAAAAGAATAGATGGACCTAGTGATGAAACAATAACTTCCATTGCGGATGAATTAGATATTCCTAGAACTACCATTTATCAATGGATTAAAAAAAGAAATGCTAGTATTCCTCTTAAAAATAAATCTACAAGTAAGTGGTCTTCAGAAGAAAAATTCCAAGTAGTACTTGAAACTTCTACTCTTAATGAAGCTGAATTAGCTGAATACTGTAGAAAAAAAGGAATATATGTTAGTGAAGTTAAAGCTTGGAGAAATCAATGTCTTAATGCTAACAAAAATATACCAGATAATCCTGAAGTTCTTAAAGAAAATCTTAAAAAAGAAAAAGATAAAAATAAAGATCTTGAAAAAGAATTAAGAACTAAAGAAAAAGCATTAGCAGAAACGGCTGCATTATTGGTGCTTAGAAAAAAGGCAAAAGCGATTTGGGGGGACCCAGAGGAAGAATGATCAGTGACTCAGATCGCGTCTTAGCTGTAAAACTGATCAACCAAGCTAGAGTTGATGGAGCAAGACTAGCGCCAGCTTGCGCTGTTTTAAATATTAGTGAACGCACATATCAAAGATGGATCAAAGAAGGTTCAGTAAAAAAAGATAAACGACCACATGCCAAAAGACCTACCCCTAAAAATAAAATAACTAAAGAAGAACGAGATGAAATAATTAATACCGTTAATAGCCCTAGGTTTGCAGATTTATCACCTACTCAAATAGTACCTAAATTAGCTGAAGAAGGAATATATATTGCATCTGAATCAACTTTCTATAGAGTATTAAGAGAAGAAAAAATTAACAAGCATAGATCAAGAACTAGACAACCAGTAAAAAGAGAAGTTCCTGCACATGTAGCTACCGCTCGCAATCAAGTATGGACTTGGGATATTACTTGGCTGAATGCAATTATCAAAGGTCAGTATTACAAGCTTTATCTAATCGTAGATATGTTTAGCAGATTTATAGTATCATATGAAGTATGGGAAACTGAAAAAGCTGAATATGCTGAAACACTAATTAGAAAAGCAACTTTATCTCAAGGTGTAAATGGCAGGCCATTAGTACTTCATTCTGATAACGGCAGCCCCATGAAAGCTGCTACATTCCTAGCTACGCTTGAAAAGCTAGGTGTGCAAAGTTCATTTTCAAGACCTAGAGTAAGTAATGATAATCCATATTCTGAATCACTTTTTAAAACTATGAAATACCGTCCTGAATTCCCTTTCAGTGGCTTTAGCAGCCTTGAGGAAGCAAGGAAATGGGTTCAAAGGTTTGTAAGTTGGTATAATAACATTCATTTGCATAGTGGTATTAACTATTTAACTCCATATCAAAGACATTATGGATTAGAACAAATGATAATGGAAAAACGAAATAAAACATATGAAGAAGCTAAATTAAAGCATCCAGAAAGATGGTCAAAAGGTACTAGAGACTGGTCTTTACCTGAATATGTATCTTTAAATCCTATAAAGGAAAATGAATTAAAGGAAATCATAAATAAATAAATAATTAATTAATTTAAAATTAATGCGTCAACTATATTGACATCTACCG
>DAMAVY010000582.1:0-1682 GCA_032077725.1 Clostridium sp.
AAAAAGTTAATTGGAACTGACTTTTCTCAAGAAATGATTAAACGAGGGAAACGACAATTTCCATTTTTGGATTTGAGAGTTAAAAATAATGATAGGATTGAAATGGAAGACAACAGCGTAGATGCAGTTATTTTGTTTGCGGTATTAACTTGTATAATAGATGATAAAGAGCAGATGTCATTATTAAAGGAAATAGAACGTGTTTTGAAACCAGGGGGGATACTTTACGTTAATGATTTTTTACTTAATTCTGATGAGCGTAATATGAAAAGGTATGATTTGTACAAGGATAAATATCAGAAATATGGAGTTTTTGAGTTGCCAGAGGGGGCACTCGTAAGGCATCATAATATTGAATGGGTAAAAGAAAGTTTAAAAACTTTTGAAGAAATAGTTTTAGAGCAATTAGTATTTACAACAATGAATGGAAATAAATCCAATGGATATTATTATTTGGGAAGGAAAAGGTAATTTATGAATACAGTGGTGAAAAAACGTTCTATAAAAGCAGGATTGCCTCCAGGAAGTCTAATATACACTGGAGATAAGAAGAGTGAAAAAATTAAAATTAAGCTATTCAATTATTCTGTAGATAGATTTGAGGAAAAAGTAATTGATTTAAATGATGTCAGTTCTCTACAAACAGAAAAAAACTCTGTCCTTTGGATTAACGTAGAAGGCATTCATGATGTCAATACTATTGAAAAACTTGGTAGTTCCTTTGAAATTCATCCTTTGGTATTGGAGGATATTTTAAACACTGGGCAACGTCCAAAGATAGAGAATTATGAGGGATATACTTATATCGTCGCAAAAATGTTATTCTATGATAATAAATTGGGTGAATTCACCACTGAACAAGAAAGTTTCATACTTGGTGAAAATTATGTTATCTCGTTTAGTGAAAGAAAAGTAGAAATATATAATACAGTGTGTGAAGGAATTAGACAAGGAGTAGGACGTATTAGAAAAATGGGTGCAGATTACCTGCTTTATAATCTCCTTGATGTAATTGTTGATAATTATTTTGTTGTATTAGAAAAACTCAGTGACACCATTGAAGATGCAGAAGATGAACTAATATGTAATCCTTCAAAGGATACATTGCAAGGCATTCATAAGTTAAAAAGACAAATGTTATATTTGCATAAGTCTGTATGGCCTTTACGGGAGGTAGTCAGTTTTTTAACACGAAGTGAAACACCCTTAGTTAAGGAACCAGTGGATTTATATATAAGGGATTTATATGACCATGTAATTCAGGTAATGGACACTACGGAAACATTAAGAGACATATTATCTAGTATGTTGGACATATATCTTTCCAGTGTAAGTAATAAAATGAATGAAATAATGAAAGTGTTAACTATTATATCTACTGTTTTTATACCTCTAACATTTATAGTTGGGGTATATGGCATGAACCTCACAAACATGCCAGAACTTAATTGGCCATGGACATACCCGGTAGTATGGGTAATTATGATTTCTATAGCAACTTTAATGCTTATTTTCTTTAAAAAGAAAAAATGGTGGTAAGTATAGTCCTCAAAACACAGAAAGTATTACACTTGCTAGTTCTTATTATGATAAAATGGTGTTAAAAGATTAAAGAAGTATATTAGAATTAGTTGACATAAGCAAGGGGGATAATTATGAAGCATAGAGTTGAATGGATGGAT
>DAMAVY010000583.1:0-1678 GCA_032077725.1 Clostridium sp.
AGATTTTTAAGGCTAACTTTAATAATTTTTACCCTGTTTTTAACTGCAGCAAACATCGTAACCTGACCTAAAATCCCATTAGTACTGTGAGTAAACTTTGAATATCCAAAACCATGGATTATATTATACTCTCCATCATCCCGAATAGGCTCAGGGGTTATTGACCAGATTTTATCCTTCTCCTCTATATATAAAATTTCACTAGGATTATCTTCAATAAAATCATTATTCCAAGGAGTGACCTTAAATTCTCTACTATTTTTATACCAAGTATAACTACTTCCTGATTCACTTACATTGAACCCAAATCCATTATCATTGGCTATAACATTAATCCAAGGTGCAGGAGTAACTTTTCTATTATTTAAGATAATGTTATATTCGGCCTCTTCATTAAATCCACCATATCCATTGAAAAAACTCAAATCATAACTTTTAATTACATCATCACTATATTCATCAATATGTGAATCCATAACCTTAGAATTTTTTCCACTGAAAAGTTTTCCTATAGAATTTCCTGGGTAATGCTCATTTTTCATAGTTTTGTCTATTTGTACCCATAAGGACCCACTAGATCCATTTATAACTATAGCTGCTATGGACTCAAATAAATTAATATCATCCTTAGAAATATTTTTATCGCTAAGAATAAATATTCCACCTGAAGTATTTTCTCTGCCGTTTAACTCGCTGTTTAATATTATTCTCTTTATAATATTATCTAGTGGCTTCTCATAGCTTATTTCTTCTTCATTAATTACTACAATATCGAATTTTACTCCCTTATTTTCTAAATAACCGTGACAATCAATTATCTGTCTAAGAATATCGCTTTCTCCTTCTTTTTTTATATTTATTAAAACAATAGGTAAATCTCCTGAAATCCCATATGCCCATAGATTTCTTTGATTTCTGTTTAGACTTTTTATATTCTTAGCCCTTTCACTATAACTATTGTTATTAAACAATATACAACTTCCTATTCTTTCATATATAACAGCCTGAGTTGGTTTTATAACCTTTAATTTAAGTTCCTCTTCAATTCTAAAAGTAGCTTTAGAAATTCCATCTTCAAGTGCTATTTCATTTTGATAATTGGCTGTCCTTGATAATACTTCATTTTGGGAAATTCCTGTAATAGTAATATACTTGATTTCTATTGTTTCTCCTGGTTTAATCTTCACTTTTTTTCTCATGGAAATTATAGGATCAAGGACATTTCCACAATAATTTCTTAAAGGTGTATTTTCTTCCATAACCATAGGTTTCTGTTTGGATCTATTTCTCCCAATAAAGTTTAAACGAGCAGTCTCATACTCCACATCACCTATTGTTTCTCCACTGCATAGAATGGTTTGCATTGTGAATACTTCTCTACTTTTTTCACTACTAGGTCTTCGTTTTGCAAGTATTCCATTCAGTTCCTCAATATATTCTGTAGTTATAAACAAGTTTCCAAAAGCAGGATGAGCTATATCCCCATTATATTTTTGTAATACTACCTCTAAGTAACTAGTTACCTCTATGATCTTTTCTTCTTTATCATTGTTATTAATTAGTAATGTCCTTACTTCGCAATTATCTTCTGGGATAACTTGAACTAATGTAGTAATTTCCAGGTCAGCCCACTTCTTTATAAATTCTGCTTTATATAAATAGAAATTTACCTCATAGT
>DAMAVY010000584.1:0-509 GCA_032077725.1 Clostridium sp.
CATACTCAATTAATACTTCAATAGGAAGACCTGCACTTCTCATACATTTGATAAATTCAACCCACCTACAGTCTTCTTCTGTATAGTCTCTGTTTCCACTTTTATTACGGTTTACTTCAGGAATCAGCCCAACACGTTCATAATAACGGAGAGTATCCGCTGAAAGATCATATTTTTTACTTACTTCTGCTATCATCATATGAATTCACCCCTTTATTTTTCTCTTTCTACCTACCAATAATAAATTCTTATTCAAATGTATCAGCTACATCCTTTAAACATTTTGTAATCTCAATATGTTGAGGACATTCTCTTTCACATTGTTTGCAACCAATACATTCTGATGCTCTACCATATGTTTTTATATAATTACTATAATACACTCTTTGCGTTGAAAAGCCCGCATTTAATGCTCTCTTTTCAGCGTTATATAGTTCAAAGTATTTTGGAATAGCAATGTTTTTAGGGCATCCTTTTACACAATATTCTCATGCTGTACAAGGAACTGC
>DAMAVY010000584.1:519-1666 GCA_032077725.1 Clostridium sp.
TCCCTTACAAATGGGTTGAAATCTTTCATATAACCTGTGTTATCTAGCAGTTGTTCCATATTAGACATTCCACTTAGAACCATCATTATTCCTTCATGGCTAGCTGCAAAACGGATTGCCCATGATGGTATAGACATTTCAGTGTTATATTCTTTGAACAGTTTTTCTGCTTCTTTAGGTACATTTGCTAGAGTACCACCTTTAATTGGTTCCATAACAATAACTGGTTTATTATGCTTTCTTGCAACTTCATAACATTTTCTAGATTGAATACTGTCATTATCCCAATCAATATAATTAATTTGTAATTGGACAAAATCTACTTCTGGGTGAGCAGTTAAAATTTCATCTAATAAATCTGCATTATCATGATAAGAAAAACCTATATTTATTATTCTCCCTTCTTCTTTCTTTCTTTGAACAAATGCAAAGCTATTAAATTTTTTAGCGATTTCATAATGTCCAACTCCTAGATTATGAATAAGATAATAATCAAAATAGTCTACACCACATTTTTCTAACTGTTCGTCAAAAATTCTTTCTTGGTCTCCCTCTTTTTTCAAGAACATAGTTGGTAGCTTAGTTGCTACTGTGAAGCTATCTCTTTTATGCCGTTTTACTAAAGCTTCTCTTAAAGCTATCTCACTCTTAAATGAATGATACATATAAGCTGTATCAAAATAAGTAAAGCCTCTTTCTAAAAAAGTATCAACCATTTTATTTATTGTTTCCATATCAATACTTTCTTGATCACCTTGAATTTTTACTGGTAAACGCATAAATCCAAATCCTAACTTTTTCTTTTCCATATTTATATTTCCTCCTGATTTTTACTTGTTTTCCGGAATAATATTATAATAATTATACTACATTCTCTTAATTGTTTTTTGATCAAAGTTACTAAGATTATAAATTCCCACTGGTAAATAAATTTTTGCTTAAAAAATTTTTCTTACAATATTAGTCTTACAATATTAGTCTCCCTATATTATCTCTTCTATATAATACCTTATCACTTGGAGTTCGCTCTAAGTCAAGAGTTTTATTAAAAAAATTTTCCAAAATTAAACTATATTCTTGTTTGCAATATTTAATCCTTGTTTCAATAAGTTAGTTTTGCACTATCAAAGAGTTATCTGAATGTCTA
>DAMAVY010000585.1:0-1664 GCA_032077725.1 Clostridium sp.
AAAGATACTGTATACATTAAATAAAATGAACTAATCGTATTTAGTGGATTTCTCATAGGTTAAGCAAATGACATAATATTGATTCTTAGCTAAAAGCTTAAACAATAGGTTGGAAGATAACTCATTTTGTCATAAAAAGGTAATTATATGACTGCTGCTTTAGTAAAATTTTGAATGAAACTCAGTAATAACTTTAAAAATTTTTTAAGCCATATATAAATAGTTGCAAAAGATTTAATCCTTCTCAGGATTCCCTTTCAACACCATATAAATCAAACCCACAAAAATCAGAAATGCACCAATGATACTGCTAAGGCAGAAGTAGACAATACGATCATTGGTGTCTAAAGAGAAAAGATTATTGGCAAGGATATAGCGCATAAATAGCCATTGAACGACTGAGAATACAATCAGCATGATGCCACGGTTACGGACAGCAGGACGCATCGCCATGGGAGACAATCCACATCTTAAAAGAATAACAAGATTATGCCATTATTAGGCCTGAATCTCAATTTATTCTATTTTTCTAAAATTATACATTAGTTAGAAATTACCTAGGGAAATTTAAGCTTTATATGGGTTATGATTACCATAGCAGTTTCTGAAGCGTTTATATGACCAAATATATTGTGCAGGTATTGTTGCAATCATTTGTTCCATATGTTGATTCAGGCAAAGTACGCTGGTTTGTAGATCCTTAGACATAATATTATTCGATATAGAACTACAGTGAATATCAAAACAGCTGTGTCGATTGGTACGAATACAGCTTATGACTACCACATTACATTGTGTTTTTTGAGCTAATTTGGGAACAATAGTTCCTGAAAGAACGTTTTGTTTAAAAAAATCTGCATAGATGCCGCCCGAAGGCTTAGGAATATGATCTGGCAAAATAACAGTAAGACCACCTTGTTTTAAATGTTTATATATAGCTCTTATACCAGTTTCATCTGCAGGGACTAAAATAGCATTCGTTTTCTGGCGAGCCTGCAAAATATAGCGATTGATGTTTTTATTTCTATTCGGCTTATACATAATCATGGGTTGTGTTTGTGAGCAAAGCCACGCATTTATTAATTCCCAGCTTCCCAAATGTGGAACTACGACAATTACACCTTTTTTCTTATTGATAGCATGGTTGAAATGTTCAATGCCATAAATTTGATTGATACGTGAAAGGTTATAATCAGTAGACATTCCCCAAAATTTAATACATTCCAAATAACTTAAACCTTGACTTCGAATACTTTTTCTAATGATATTTTTTTGCTGTTTATCATTTAGTTTAGGATAAGCTATTTGAATATTAATCTGCGTGATACGGTGAATAGATGAATTGGTTTGATATAAAAACCAAGCAATTATGTACCCGAACAATTGTAAAATGCGTAAAGGTAATATAGCTAAAAAAGTTAGTAGAAAATACATATTTTAAAAAAGACCCTTTAATAAGCGAGTTTAATCGTGAAAATTATATAAGCGCCTAAAAATCTGACTCTTCATCAAAAATAGCAAAGCAACTTAATGGTTAATATAAAATATTGTGAAAAATAGTTTAAAAAAATTTATCTATATTTTCATACTGAAAGGATAAGATTTTTTATACTCAAAGCCCTAGTTAAAACTATAATGAATCGCTAAGATCATGATAAAAAAGC
>DAMAVY010000586.1:0-1661 GCA_032077725.1 Clostridium sp.
GTTATGTTTTCACCAGAAGACTTGAATATAGTTAAGGATTCACCAGCTTTTAGAAGAAAATTTTTAGATATTGAATTATGCAAGCTGGATAAAAAATATTATTATTGTTTATCTGCATATAAAAAAGTGTTAAACGAAAGAAATGCCATTTTAAAAAATTTTAGTGGTAATATAGATATGATAGATATCTATGATATTCGATTGGCTGAATTTGGAAGCTATGTAATAAGTCAGAGGATTGATTATATAGAAAAATTAAATAAATTTTCAAAATCTGTTCATAATGACATAACTCAAGGTAAGGAAATTATTAAATTTAATTACTTGATGCAGTTAAAAAATAAAGATAGTTTAAAAGAGGAATTATACAGATTAATAAAAAATAATAGAAAGAAAGATCTAGAAAAGAGAACTACATCCATAGGGCCACATAGAGATGATTTTTCTATATTTATTAACGATATGGATGTAAAGACTTATGGATCACAGGGTCAACAAAGGACCTCTGTTTTAACTATGAAGTTTGCGTCACTGTATATAATAAAAGACTTAATTGGTGAATATCCTTTATTGTTACTTGATGATGTGTTGTCTGAATTAGACACAAAAAGGCAAGAATATATATTGAAATCTATACAAGGGATACAAACATTAATCACATGTACAGGTATTTTAGATATCAAAAGGTATTTAAAGGGAAATAATATGAAGATATTCAATGTTGATAAAGGTATTGTTGAAGAAATAATGTAAGTTAGTTAGGAGGAAATACTATGTTTTTACACTTAGGCGAAAGTATAGTTGTGCCAATTAAAGATATTATAGGTATTTTCGATATAGAATCTACTATGTATAGTCCAGACACTAGTCAATTTTTAAGATTGGCAGAAGAAGATGGATTTGTAGAACGTATAACTAACGATAAACCTAAATCATTCATTATAGCTGAAGTAAATAAAAAAAGTAAGATTTATTTGTCACCAAT
Organism: Clostridium sp.; assembly: GCA_032077725.1. GTDB lineage: Bacteria > Bacillota > Clostridia > Clostridiales > Clostridiaceae > Clostridium_J. The sequence continues at coordinate 986 of DAMAVY010000586.1, forward strand.
ATCATCATCGACTTTATGTAAGAGGACTAATATATCATACTGTAAACTTTAGGGTAAGTTAGGAGGATAGCTATGAGTAATAATGAAATATACGATGAAAATCAGATACAAGTTCTTGAAGGGCTTGAAGCAGTTAGAAAAAGACCAGGAATGTATATTGGAAGTACTAGTGTTAGAGGTCTTCATCATTTAGTTTATGAGATTGTTGATAATAGTATAGACGAAGCATTAGCAGGATTTTGCAAAAATATAGAGGTTACAATTCATGAAGATAATTCAGTAACTGTAGTAGATGACGGAAGAGGTATGCCAGTAGGTATACATCCTAAAATGAACATCCCTACTATTGAGGTTATAATGACTGTTCTTCATGCTGGTGGAAAGTTTGGCGGTGGAGGATATAAGGTTTCTGGTGGATTACATGGAGTTGGTGCTTCAGTAGTTAATGCACTGTCAGATCTTTGTGAAGTTACCGTTAAAAGAGAAGGACATATTTGGTATCAGAGCTTTTCAAAAGGAAAGAAAATTACACCTTTCGAAAAAATAGGAGATTCAAATGATCATGGAACTATAATACATTTTGTTCCAGATACAGATATATTTGAAAGCATAGAATTTGAATATGAAACATTATGTCAAAGATTAAGAGAACTTGCATTTCTTAATAAAGGCATAA
>DAMAVY010000587.1:0-1660 GCA_032077725.1 Clostridium sp.
ACTCCAGATTGCTACAAGTGCTTCTTCTACCTCATTCCTTGGTCCTTCATACTCTCTTCCTGTTATCATGCTTCCATCTGGCTTTGGAAGTGCTTTTCTGTCTATCTTTCCATTTGGTGTTAATGGCATTTTATCTAACTGTACAAAATACGATGGTATCATATACTCTGGAAGCTTTACTGAAAGATGTTCTCTCATCTCTCCTACTTTAATATCATTTTCAGACACTACATACGCACAAAGATACTTATTGAAAGTTTCATCTTCTCTATCTAAAACTATTGTTTCCTTAACTCCTGCATAGGATAATATGTTGCTTTCTATCTCTCCAAGCTCTACTCTGAATCCACGAATCTTAACTTGATGGTCTATTCTTCCTAAATACTCAATATCCCCATTTGAAAGAACTCTACCTAAGTCACCTGATCTATATATTATTTCTTCAATTTTGTATGGATTATTTACAAACTTTTCTTCAGTTAGTTTTTTTCTATTTAAGTATCCTCTACAAACCCCATCTCCACCAACACATATTTCTCCAGATACCCCTATTGGTTGAAGTTTTAAATTATTATCCATTATATATGTGGTTAATGTTGGAATTGGTTTCCCAATATTACTTATTCCTCTTTCTATATCTTCAGGTTCTATTTCTTTGTAAGTAACATGCACAGTAGTCTCTGTTATTCCATACATATTTATTATTTTTGTTTCTGGATACTTCTTCACTAAGCTTCCTAAAGATTCTGGTTTTAACATTTCTCCACCAAATATTATATATCTTAATTTTAATTGTTCATCTTTACACTTTAGTTCTTCATTCATTAGACTATAAAATGGTGTTGGTATTTGATTAAGTATAGTTACTTTCTCTTTTTTTAGTATCTTTAAAAATTCCTTGGAATCCATTGCATTGTCTTTTGATATTATTACAAGTTTTCCACCATAAAGTAGTGCACCATACATTTCCCATACTGAAAAATCGAAGCAATAGGAAGGGAACATCGACCACATATCACTTGAATTAAAGTCATATAAATTGTTATCATTAAACATTAGCCTTACAACGTTTCTATGCTCTATCATTACGCCTTTGGCTTTACCTGTAGTTCCTGACGTATAGATTATATATGCTAAGTTCTTTGAAGTATTGGCATTACATAGGTTATCTACATTATCAGAATATATATTTCCATCCTGCATGTTTAATTTCAAACCTTCAAAGTCTACCTTGTTTAATAAATGTTCCTCTGTTAAAAGAATCTTCGTTTCACTATCCTTGAGCATATATCTTATTCTATCCTCTGGATAGCTGGCATCTATTGGTAGATATGCTCCTCCAGATTTTAGAATTCCCAGTATTCCTACTATCATTTCAAGCGAACGTTCCACCATTATCCCTACTAGGGTATCTGACTCTACACCTTTATTTCTCAACACTCTTGCAAGACTATTTGCTTTCTCATTTAACTCACGGTAAGTTAACTTATCATTTTCAAATACTACTGCAATATTATTTGGTGTTTTTTCTACCTGCTCTTCAAATAATTCATGTAGAGTTTTATTTTTAGGATAATCTGTATAAGTATCGTTAAAATCATTTATAAGTTTATCTTTTTCTTCTTCTGAAAGTATTTCTATTTCACTTAACTTAATTTTT
>DAMAVY010000588.1:0-1655 GCA_032077725.1 Clostridium sp.
AGCCTGGTATGTCCATCCAAGGATATTAAGCAATCCTCTATTTTAGCAAGGGGAATATATAAATCTTCTTCACTTCCTATAAAAGCTTCTAAAGCATTAACTTTATCCATATCCACAAAAAACTGCGAAGGTTGAATATCCTTGATGTTTACATAAAAAAGTTCTATAGGAGGAAAAGCTTTTATTAATCTCATGTTCTCATCATAAAAATTAGTAATGTGTTCGGCATAAAACCTGAATTCATCTATCAACTCGTATACATCGATTTCTTTATCAAAGAATACAATGGCAGAATCTTTATCTATTATTCTAAAACTGCATTTATACTTTTCATCAACAATAAAAGCACCATGCTGCCTTAGGACATCCTTATCAAACCTGTCATCCTCATAGGTATTTACCCTTTGTATTTTACTGCTCATTTTCCATCCCCATCCTAACTACTAAATATTATGAATTTATATAACTTCTGATTATGCTTATTTTGCAGGAGTTAGAGTAGCTTATTCATTGATGTATAATTATTTACTCGAAATCCAAGATTTTTATATAATGGTTTCCCTTTTTCAGTCGCCATTAAATCAACTGCGGCAACGCCTAATAGCTTTGCTTCCGATAAAAGTTCAGTCATAACTTTCGTTGCAATGCCTTTTCCTCTATATTGAGGGTATGTAAAAACATTGTATACCGTACCGACAAGATATGATGAAAACGCTATTAGCGGAGGTCTTTCCACGATTGACATAAATGCAGTTGCTAATACTTCATTTTCATCCTCGGCAATGATAGCAATAAATCCCTTGTTAAGGTGTTGAGTAAAATATTCTTCTAACTTCGTTCTAATATCTTGCACTTCTTCCGAAGAATACACACCTTTTTCTGCAAACAGGTATTCCATACGAATCTTTATGAGGAGGTCAATATCCTCTTCAACCATTTTTCTTACTTTCATGTTTTGCACCACCTTATATTTATAATCTTCAGTTCGCACTTTGTTACAACTGCGATCAAAATTTAATTGTTTTATCCACATTATGACACATTCTCAAATACCGTATTATTCAATTTTCAAAGAACAAATATTATTAATTGCTTCGCATTATCTACATCATTTCTTCTATAACTTTTAATGCCATATAGCTTCCTGCATCACGATTGCATAAAACAGTACACACAATTTCCTCATTTGGATAGTATGCGCTTCTGAAAGATACTCCAGGGTCGCCGCCCATAACATGGTTTTTTGTAATCTCTTCATTCCATGTATCTAACCATACTCCATATCCATAATCATGTCCTTCTTCTCCAGTATTTACATAGGTCTTGCACATAGCTTTTACACTTTCTGTAGATAAAACTTTTCCATTTAATAGTGCGTTCCAAAATAAGTACATATCTCTTCCAGTAGTAAAGGCTCCACCATCGCCACCCCCAACGATTGGCACAGAATAAATATTTGCTTTTAAACCACCTTTCCCATTGTCTGTATAACCAATTGCAGTATCAGTAGGAAGATTGTCCATTGAAAAATATCCGCTTTGATTCATTCCACATACATCAAAAATATGTTTTTGAATAAACAGAGGAAACTCCATCCCTGAAATTTTTTCTACAATCATAGAAAGTATTACAAATCCACCATTGTTATACTTAAA
>DAMAVY010000589.1:0-1653 GCA_032077725.1 Clostridium sp.
TGACCTTATGATAAACAGTATAAAAGAATATTTCCCTAAGGATGTTAAATACACTTATCCTGAAGGTGGATTATTTGCATGGGTAGAGTTAAGAGAAGATTTAGATGCTACTGCTATTTTAGAAGATGCTCTTAAAGAAAATGTTGCCTATGTACCTGGAGATTCCTTCTTCCCTAATGGAGGCAGAAAAAACTTCTTTAGATTAAATTACTCTAATATGCCAGATGACAAAATCGTAGAAGGCATGAAACGCTTAGGTAAAGTTCTAGAAATGCATTATTCTAAATAAGTAAACGTTATCTTAACCAAATACCATAAATACACTAATGGTAATAAAATACTAAAAGATATAAAATATAAATATATAGATCTACATTATTCTAGGAGGAATTAAAATGGAATTTTCAAAAAGAATATTAGATATGGGGTATTCTCCCATTCGTAAACTAGCACCTTTTGGAGCTGCGGCTGCGAATAAAGGAATAAAAATTTACCATCTTAACATAGGTCAACCTGATGTTGAAACTCCAAAAGAGTTTATGGAAGGGATTAATAACTATCATAGTAATGTACTTAAGTATGCTCAATCTCAAGGAATCGATGAAGTAATTGAAAGCTTTATTAAATATTATAAAGAATGGAACATTGATTTTGAAAAAGATGAACTTCTTGTTACTAATGGAGGTTCTGAAGCAATTTCCCTTACATTTACAGCAATATGTGATGTAGATGATGAAGTAATAATTCCTGAACCATTCTATACAAATTATGCAGGATTTGCTCAAGGTACAGGAGTAAAGGTAGTACCATTCATAACTAAAGCGGAAGATGGCTTCCATCTTCCAGCAAAAGAAGTTATTACTTCTAAAATAACTCCTAAAACAAAAGCTATCATGATTTCTAATCCAGGAAATCCAACAGGAGTTGTTTATACTGAAAATGAAATAAGAATGATTGCAGACATATGTAAAGAAAATAATATATTCTTAATTGCTGATGAAGTTTATAGAGAATTTGTTTATGATGGTTTAAAATACACTTCAGCTCTATATATGAACGATGTTGCAGATAGAGTTATTTTAATTGATAGTATCTCTAAACGATACAGCGCATGTGGTGCAAGAATTGGACTTGTTGCATCTAAGAATAAAGATCTTATTAAACAAATCATGAAGATGTGTCAAGTAAGATTGTGTGTTCCGACATTAGAACAGCTAGCAGCAGCAAATTTAATTAATACTCCCAAAGAATACTTTGTAAAAGTAAAAAAAGAGTATGAAACAAGACGTAATATAATGATGGAAAAACTTTCTAAAATGCCAGGTGTAATTTGCGAGAAACCTTCAGGTGCATTTTATATTGTAGCAAAACTTCCAATAAAGAGTGGAGAAGACTTTGCAAAATGGATGCTTACTGATTATAACTATAACAACAAAACTGTAATGGTAGCTCCTGCAGAGGGTTTCTATGGCACAAAGGGTCTTGGAATGGATGAAATAAGATTATCTTATTGCTTAAATACCGAAGCTTTAGCTGATGCAATGGATATATTAGAACGAGGCTTAGCTGAATATATTAAAATTGAAAAATAATTAATAAATCGAGTAGGAGCTGAATAATTATTTTATTCAGCGACCTCTCACACCACCGTGC
>DAMAVY010000590.1:0-1646 GCA_032077725.1 Clostridium sp.
GCTTTTAAAGATTCTCATTTTTATAAATATGGACATTTATTTTTTAATGAAGTAGAGGAAATTACAGGACATGAACGCTCATGGACGTCATATTCATTAGAAAGACAGTATGAGATTTCATATAAAACAGCCAATGAAGTGGGGCTGGATAATTTATCAGGCAATCAAACTACAGTTTTACATACACAAACTTTACAACTAGACCAACGTTATTGGTTCAAAGCCTTACAGAAAATTAGTTTCTTTGAGTTTCGTAATTTAAAAAAATATTTTCCAAATTTAGGAAGCATTCAGGAATTTATATTAGATCAGCACTATTTAGGGGGAATAACTATTAATATTACCCTGCCAATCATGCTTGATCTAAACAAGTTCCATCCTCAAGAAAAGCTAAAATTTTTGGAAACAGTTTTGACAAGAATTTCTGAAAATATTCGTCGTAACTATCAGAAATACAGAGGTACACACCGTTTTATTAGTAAACCGTTAAAAGACGTAATTACTGATTATAGTGTTCATGTAGATCCTAACATGATGGTCAATCAAAGAATTACAGCAGAGAGCACTATTGGCAAAAAATGGTATGTCTATGATCAAGCTATTCTGAACCAGCTAGAGCATAAACTTATTAAGCTGTTAGAGCAGTTTATGCAGAAGTTGAATACTAAATATGATGATATTTACATTATTCGTAATGATGAGAAAACTACTCGTTTTAAATTAATGGAATTCAATGGTGTAAGAGGATTTATGCCTGACTTCATTATGTTAATGAAAGATAAAGTTAATAATGATATTTACTACCAAGTCTTTTTAGAGCCAAAAGGTGATGATCGTTTAATACAAGATGCATGGAAAGAAAATATGCTGGGAGAAATAAACGATCAAAAGCTTATTGTAGTTGAAGGTGATGAAAATGTGCGGTTAGTAGGGATCAAATTCTTTGCTGAAAGTAGACGGCATGAGTTCATTAAAGACTTTTCTGACAAGTTATATGATGGTCAGCAATTAGAAGTACAGTCTTTATTAATTTAAGCTTTCATAATATGAAATGAACAACAAGAGATGGATCCTATGAAATTTGTCGTGTACAGAGGTAAAATTTAATTTTGAACTATTTTAGGGGATGGAAATGCTTTCACCGATTATAGCAAGCATTATGTTGTTTCTTCTAGGTCTAATTTATGGTAGATATACTCTATTTATTATTAGAGCTACCTTTCTATATTATTGGTTTTTTAAGAAAAAAATGTTTAATACATACTTTAGTATATTGCTTTCAATATTAGTAACTTTAGGTATTTTGATTATATATGTTTGCTCATTGGGAGCTATAGCTGCTTATATTTCAAAAAATTTGAATAGTGAATTATCTATGTTTATTTTTATTTTAGGTTTATTCTTTGGGATTCGTTTTTTTTCATTTCTGCCTAAAAAAATCAATTGAATGTGGAAGACTTAGTTTGATCCGTTTTATTGTGCCAACCTGTATTTAGGGGCCATTTAACAATTAACTCTTTGTACACGACAAAAAAAGATAACTCATTGAAGAGGTGGATCAGGAAATTTGAACAACTCCTATAAGTGATACTCTGCTCCTCAAATGATGTTATAAACATCAATATATGGAGTATTTTATGGCACGT
>DAMAVY010000591.1:0-1644 GCA_032077725.1 Clostridium sp.
ACACACCTGTTTACAGCAGTGTTATAGACGGTAATATTGAAAAATGCAAGGAGTTTACACTGAAACACTATGCTGGAACTGAAGTTGTACAGCCCACCTTAAAAATACTGGACCATATTGACGATTTCAATTTAAAGGGAGACATAGTATGGAATGGCAACAATATGCAAGGGTACTGTATATATGAAGAAATAACCGACAAAATGGTCTTGTCCCATGTAGAACTTACCGACAACAGCCACAGGGGAGTTCATGCTTTTATGATAAATGAGATGTCCAAGAATATGGATGTGGAGTTTATTAACAAAGAAGATGACATGGGTATGGCTGGTCTCAGAAGGTTTAAGGAGAATTATAATCCCAGTACCCTCCATGTAAAATATTCTGCTTATCAGGACTTATAGTGTTAAAAAATGTTCTTGACTTGGAGCGAACTCCAAGTGATATGCTTAGTAAATTTTAAAAATTAAAATAAATTATGTTTATAAACTTTTTCAACGGAAGATTTAATAAGTTGAAATTGATAAAGTAAATAAATTAGAGAACTAGGAGTGTAGAATTATGAAGAAGTTATTTACAGAATTTAATATTAAAAATATAAAAATCAAAAATCGTATTTGTGTTCCTCCAATGGTTATTGGATTAACTAATGATGGATACGTAACATTGGAAAATGTAGAATGGTATAAAGAATTAGCTAAAGGAGGCCCAGGTCTTATAATTCAAGAGGCTACATGTATTAATAGTGATGGCAGATTATCAAAAAAACAGCTTGGAATATGGGAAGATGATCAAATTGAAGGACTAAAAAGTATAGTGAATGCAGTTCACGCAGAAGACTGTAAAATATTTATACAAATTCATCATGCAGGAGTTACTGGAATATCTGAGAATCCACTATGTCCAAGTCCTTATGAATATAAAGGTTTTAGTAGAACTGTTGTTGGACATGAAATGACTATGGAAGAAATAAAATCGATACAAAATGATTTTATTCAAGCTTCAAGAAGAGCTTACGAAGCAGGATATGATGGTATTGAACTCCATGGATGCCATGGATATTTAATAAGTCAATTTTTAAATAAAAAAGTAAATACTAGAACTGATGAATATGGCAAAAATCCTGAAAAGTTTGTGCTAGAAATAATCGATGAAATTAAAAAAGTAACACCAGAGGAATTTATTGTTGGAATCCGTTTGGGAGGATTTGAACCCGAAATAGAACATGGGATACATTATGCTAAAGTATTAGAAAAGAATGGGATCGACTTCCTTGACATTTCTTATGGATTTTTTAACGAACAAGAAATACATGTAAATGAAGAATATAAATACTCTAACGCTGTTTATGCAGCGGAAAGAATCAAAAAAGAAGTTTCAGTTCCAGTATTTGCAGTTAACGGAATTAATTCAGCGGAGATTGCAGAAGAAATATTAAATGAAACAAAGGTAGATATTGTAGATATTGGAAGAGGAGTTCTTGTAAATCCTAACTGGTCAAACTATGCTAGAGTTGGTAAAGACACTGGCAAATGTTTAAATTGTGCAAAATGTATGTGGTATGCTCAATCTAAGATTTGTGCAGGAAAAGTTATATTTGAGAGAAATAAATAATAAGACACTAAACCCACGACAATCAATATT
>DAMAVY010000592.1:0-1634 GCA_032077725.1 Clostridium sp.
TTAATTCTTTCTGCTTTTTCTTTCTTTTCAACATAATCTAGAAATATATTTAACATAGATGGGACAAAATGAATTACTGTGATTTTATTGTTTTCTATGGCATCGGTTATAATTTCCACATCCCTTTCGCCGCCTTGTAGAAGTAGACACACTTTAGCTCCTACTAATGACCACCAAAGCAGCTCCCAAACAGAAACATCAAATGTATATGTTGTCTTTTGCAATATAACATCATCAAAGTTTATTGGATATTTCTTCTGCATCCAAGTAAGCCTATTTATAACTGAATAATGCTCAATCATGACTCCTTTAGGCATTCCAGTTGAACCTGATGTATAGATTATATATGCTAAATTTTTTGACGTATTGATTTTGTCTAGGTTATCTACATTATCTGAGTAGACATCCTCATTCTGTAGGTTTAATAGTTCACCTTCAAAATCAATCTTATTTAATAAGTGTTCCTCAGTTAAAAGAATCTTCGTTTCACTATCCTCTAGCATATACCTTATTCTATCCTCTGGATATCCTGGATCTATTGGTAAATATGCTCCCCCTGATTTCAGTATTCCCATTATACCTACTATCATCTCAAGAGAACGCCCTACCATTATTCCTACTATAGTATCTGCCTCTACACCTTTTTCTCTTAATGTTTTTGCTAACCTATTTGCTCTCTCATTTAATTCTCTGTAGGTTACCTTTTCATCTTCATACACTACAGCTATATTACCTGGAGTCCTTTCTACTTGTTCTTCAAATAACTCTTGTATTGTTTTATCTCTTGGATAATCTACATAGGTATCGTTAAATCCACTCAGAATTTTATTTTTTTCTCCTTCTGAAATCATTTCTATTTCATTTAAATTAATTTTTGTATCTGCTGTTACTACTTTGAGAATGTTTACAAAATGCTCCATCATTCTTTCAATTGTTTCTTTTTTATATAACTTTGTACTGTATAAAAGATTAAAAATAATATTTTCTTCCACTTCGTTTGCAGTTAATGTTAAGTCAAATTTTGCTATTCTATTTTCCTTCTTGTAACCTTTAAACGCTAAATCTTTTAGTTTAATCTCATATGAATCAAAATTTTGCATTGTAAACATTACATCAAATAATGGATTTCTACTCATATCTCTGGATATATTTAGCTTATCTACTAATTCATCAAATTGATAATCTTGGTTTTCATAAGCCGCAAGCGCATTTTCCTTTACTTCTTTTAGAAAATCTTCATAGTTCAAGTTGCCCTCTGGATAATTCCTCATTGCAAGAGTATTTACAAACATTCCTATAATTTTCTCAAGATCTGCATGTGGTCTTCCTGCTATTGGGCTTCCTACTATAATATCTTCCTGTCCACTATACTTTGAAAGTAGTATATTTACCCCTGATAAAAGCACCATATACATTGTGCTTCCTGTTTCTTTTGATATTCTCCTTAAATCTTTTGTAAGCTCCTTATCTAATTCAAAGCTTATACTATCGCCTTCAAAACTATGAATTTGTGGTCTCCTAAAATCTGTTGGAATGTTTAGTACTGGTATATCATCTGAAAATCTATTTATCCAATATTCCTTTTGTTTTTGCATTTCTTCTGACTTTAAGAAGTTATTTTGCCATTCTGAATA
>DAMAVY010000593.1:0-1633 GCA_032077725.1 Clostridium sp.
AACTAAGCCACATAATAGCAACTTCATAATCAGGTAATGTATCCCAACCAACTTGAAACATTCTTGTACATTTTTCCATTTCATTTGAACCTTTAGTTCCACCAAAATAATATGTTTGACCGTTAGACTTTTTAGAAATTTTATTTTTCAAAGAACCACCTAATAAATCTCCTAACATAGGCGATTGTTCTTTATATGTAACCACGTAATTATATTGGCTTATTCCTACTTTTATTTTATTTTTAATATGTTTTGCCACTGCTTTAACCAAATATTTACTTTTGTTTTTAAATTCTGTTTTACTTATCTTATGTGATGTATATGCTGTAATATTTAAATTCTCATATATCCTGCTGTTTGGAATATACAGAAATTTTAAATCACTTTTATCTTCATCTTCATCATACATAGATAAATATTGAGGATCATAAAGTGCTGAACCATCAAAAATTATTGTCTTAAAGTCTTTGTAATCATTTCTTAAATTTTTAGTTCCTATTGTACTTATAAATTCTTTATTGCTTTCACAAACATAGAAACCACCTTTTGTTAAAATAGTATGAATATGCGTTAATTCTCTTCTATAATCATGATTCATATATTTATTCCAAAGCGTCATAAATCCTTCATTATCCTTACATACACCTATATTAGAATTATTTGATATTATAAATCTTTTATATTTTTCCCTAAGCGGAATCATTTTAGTTTCAATCATTTCTTTGATTTCTTTCCAATAATTTGATAACGCTGTTTTCTCTTTCATATCTTCATAAGTTAAATTACTTATATATGTATCGATTTCATTCATTAAAGACTTATTGACCTTAACATTGTCCATTATTTGAGGTCTTTCATCAATTAATAATAACTTTCTTTCTCCTTCGTCCCACTTCTTATATATTCCAATAGCTTCTCCAAATTCTTGTAGTCTTGCATTAGTTATTAATAATATTGGATGTTTAGATTGTTCATATACCTGTTTTTTGATTTTACAATTTGTATATGTACATTTGTAACACATCTTAGGTTCTGCAACCTTTTTAGATTTATCTTCACAAACATCTTCATTCCAGCTCTCCAATAAGAATGTATATTTTGAATTTTCTCCTAAATCTTCTTGTAGTTGTTTTAAATCGGCTAATCTATCACCTACAATTATTACTCCAGTAGTCGATGAAGTAGTTTTATATAACCCAGTTAAATATTTCATTATTTCAAGCTTAATTGTACTTTTACCATAACCACATGGAGCAGGGTCAACAGCAATTATATTGCTTTTAAATTCTCCTAATACAATCTTTGCAGTTTCACTAGCAAAATATGATTGTTCCTCGGTTGCTTCTCTACCACGTTTTATAAAAGTCTCTTTAAAATTTTCGGTAATCTCGTTTGACACCTTTGTCAATTCATCTGTTATATATACAATATCCTCACTTGTATATGCAACTCTTTCTAAAGACATTCTATTAAATATATAATTGTTGTCATCCCTAGATAATAGTTTCCCTTCATCGTCCTTTTTTTCTAAATATTTTTTATCATACTCTAAATCATTTATTAATGTTATTGTTTTTTTACTCATAATTAGACACTTCCTCTATTATTTATTTTTCATAATTGTTTTTTATTT
>DAMAVY010000594.1:0-1632 GCA_032077725.1 Clostridium sp.
ACAGCAAATTATACAATGCTTAGAGAGGCGCTGGATTTGGCAATATCAGTATTGGAAAAGGAAATCATAGACAATGATGACCATGTTTGTTATGGAGAACCACCTTTTTAAAGTTTAGCTATATATTTCAAATAGTTAGAAGTAGAGAGCTGTTAAATTCATAGGAGGAGCAATATGGCTAGACCTGATTTATCAAGACAAAAAATGAATAGTAACGACTTCTTAATATACATGCAAAGCCAATGTGAAAGCCTTCCACGAAATGCGAGAAGAATTAAAGAACGAGAGATAGATAAATTCAGAAGTGAGCTTAAAAAACTCACTTCTACCCAACAATTATTTATAGAGAAATTAGCTCAGGCAAAGGCTGAAGTTAGAATCGGTGATGAAGTACAAGATGCATTAAGTGTATTCAATATATGTTTATCTGCACTTTATATAGAGCGACACGAGGACACCACAAGAGATGAAATAGTAGAGTATATGGATCAGTTCAATAAACTACTAATTGAAGAAATTGAAAATAATGATATGTGGTTAATAAAAGCTAAGGGGGATGTAAAATCAATGACAAAACTAGTAAATAAAGAAGTTGTTGGAATAGTTGAGGAAACTAAAAGGCTTATAGCAGAGGGTAAAAAGGGCAAAGAAATTAAGGAAAATCTAGCTCATAAATTTCCTTTAATATCTATGAGCAAGATAAATAACACATATAAAAAGGTTATTGAAGAACTCAGAGAACAGGCTATTAAAGAAGCAGATAAAGCAATAGATAAACCTGAAGAATTAAAAAGTGAATGTACAGAAATAGTGCAAGAGAATATCACACATGCAGAGACAGTTGCTATTAATACTAATGATGAAAAAGAAAACATGGAGTCAATAGAGTTTGCTACTGAGACAGGTGAAGTTGCCAGAATAACTCCACTCGGATATGAATTTAAGGATGGAATTATTAGTGGTGATTATGTTACTTATCAAAAACCTGAAAGTATATCAATGCCTCAAGAGATATGTGTAAATGAGAATAAAACAAGTAAATTAAAAGTTCTTGAAAAGCAAGTAAAGGTTCAAGGCGAGTTTGGAGTTTACGAGGCTGATGAAGAAAAAGTATGCACTGGAAAATTAACATTTAGGACTATAGAAGATATAGAAACATATAGGCGTTGGGAATTAGATAGGCTTAGTAAAATGGTAGAAGAACTAAAAGAAGTATTCTTTATTAGCGGACTTGCAAAATAGAAAGCTGTGGAGGGTAGAAAATGAATTGGACAGAGGGAGATGTAGATTATTTAGAAACACATTGGGGAGAAAAATCAATACCATTAATAGCTAATCATTTAATCAGAAGTATTGATGCTATAAAATGTAAAGCATTTAAATCAGGATTAAAAAGGCACATTCACAGTGGCGAATATGTTACATTTCATCAATTTTTAATAGCCTTAGGATTAGATCAAAGTACAGGTTATTTGACAATGAGATTAAAGCGAGATGGATTTCCAATGCATTATAAAAAATCCATAAATAAGAAATATGCAATTATCTACTTAGAAGAATTTTGGAAGTGGGTAGAAAAGAACAAACAATTATTGAACTTTGCTAAGTTTGAAAAAGGCTCCTTAGGTGCTG
>DAMAVY010000595.1:0-836 GCA_032077725.1 Clostridium sp.
GTTTTAGAAGGAATAAGACGTGTTTCCGAGCTTGGGGCAAAAACCGCCATAGTAGGTTCGTCACAGCAGTTTTATTACAGTATTGGATTACGACCATTTAGGACCGCAACTCTATGGAGAAAAAAATGATGCTGATTTATCTTAAATTGAAAACTTCAACTAAGTATGCACAATAATATTAAAGCTAGGTACTAAGGAAAATAAGTGAATCCCTTAGTACCTAGCTTATATTATTTTCAACACTAAGTTAAAATAAATCAATTTTTCTTCTAGAAATTTTAAATCCAATTTTTTCTTCGATTTTTTCAAGTAGGTTGAAGTCTTTGGGATCCATAAAACAGCAAGTATAACCACTTTCACCAGCTCTAGCTGTTCTACCAATTCTATGAATATAGCTTTCTGGAGATTCTGGAATGTCATAGTTATATATGTGAGTTATACCAGAAATGTCGATACCTCTTGCGGCAACATCAGTGGCGATTAGATATTGAATATCTGAATTTCTAAAGGACTTCATGATTCTTTCCCTTTTATTTTGTGGAACATCACTATGGATTTTTTCACAGTTAAATTTTCTTTTACCCATAGCCATTTCCAGAACATCAGCCCTTCTTTTTGTTCTGCAGAAGATTATTGCCATAAAAGGATTATCTTCTTCAAGAACATTGAAGAGTGAATCTTGCTTTAAGCGGTCTGTAGTTTCAACGATTTCTTGATTTATAGTAGAAAGAGTTATACTTTCTTTTTTAACAGATACTACAATAGGATCTTTCATATATCTATAAGCAAGTTTTTTAACGGAAGAATCCATAGTAGCAGAAAAACATAATGTTTGA
>DAMAVY010000595.1:846-1616 GCA_032077725.1 Clostridium sp.
GATGGCTTTTCGGAGTATGCTTAAGTATATTTTCCACTTCGTTTTTAAAACCCATAAGTAGCATTTGATCTGCCTCATCAAGAACAAAGGTTTTAAGCTTAGATAAATTGATAGATTTTCTTTCAAGATGGTCAAGAAGCCTTCCAGGTGTAGCTATTATTAAGTGAATACTTCCCTTAAGTTTATTTAACTGGGAACCAATATCTTTTCCGCCATAAGCAGCTAAGATATTTATATTTATGCCCTCAGCTAATTTAGATGCTTCACTAGTAATTTGAATAGCTAACTCACGGGTTGGAGTCAATATTAATACTTGTGTAGCATCAATATTTGGATTAATATTTTCAAAAAGTGGCAATAGAAATGCCAAAGTTTTACCTGTACCAGTTTGAGCTTCAGCTATAACGTCCTTACCTTCTTTAATATATGGAATACTTTCTCTTTGGATGTCTGTTGGATTCTTTATCCCAGACTTGTTTAATATATCTATTATATTTGTGCTAATTCCTAATTCTTTAAAATTCATTTGCTCATACCTTTCATATTTTAGTTAACGCCTAATAGTAACACATATTTTAGTATTTATCAATTTTAGCAAACTCCATGTCCAGGGTGTTTGTCCTATTGTGAAAGTATCTCTCTCAAAACATCTTTTCCATGTATGAGATGAAGCAATTCTTCTTCCGTTGTTATCATGTCATTCATTGTCTTGAAGTGCTTGTTTACTTTCGTCGCAAGTTTCTTAGAATCTCTGTCAAGGGAGGAAATGT
>DAMAVY010000596.1:0-1613 GCA_032077725.1 Clostridium sp.
TGCTTTTCCTATAATAAAATTATCCTCATATGTTAAAGACCATATTAATACTCTTAATGCACTAATCATCAAATTAAAAATACTAGTTTTAAATTCTCTAGCTAGAGAATTTAAATCCCTTTTTAATTCTTTACTTAATACCATCCTATAAACTGAGCTCATTCTATCCATTAACTCATAATTTGAATAATTAATAGGAAATCTTATTGGTTTAACTTCTTCTTTTAATTGATTACTCCAAAATTCTTTTGCTTCTTTTATCTTTTCTTCATTATGAATAAAGTTGTTTTGCCATGAAGCAAAGTCTTTATATTGTATAGGTAGTATTTCTAATTCATAATCCTTACTTTCTTTATAAGAATTATATATAACTTCAAATTCTTTCGCTAATATTTCCATTGAGTATCCGTCAAATACTATATGATGAATACAATATATTAAGTTGAATTCTTCTTCATCTATTTTAACTAGTGCTACCCTTATAAGCGGACATATTTCTAAATCAAAAATTATGTGTTCTAGTTTCTCTTCCACTTCTTTAATTTTTATGCATTTTTCTATTGACGAAAGTAAACTCAAATCAACAAATTCAAATGGTATATTAGCTTCTCTTTCTATTATTTGTACTACATTACCATCTATTTCTTTAAACCTGGTTCTAAATGCTTCATGCCTTTTTGAAAGTTCTTTAATAGCTTTGATTACTATATCTTTATCTATTTTCTCATTAAATTTTAGATTTCCTGACATATTATATTGATTGCTATTAGGATCCATTTGATTTATAATCCATAATCTTTTTTGCCCGTAGGAGCATTCATAGTATCCACTTTCAGGTAGTTTATCTATTTTTTCCGATACTATAGTATCACTATTATAAAGTAATTTACCTACTTCGCTAATTGTTGGTGATAAGAAAATATCATTTAAATTTATACTCTTGTTTAAATTTTTTTCTATTAACTTGATTACCTGAACTGCCTTTAATGAATGTCCTCCTAAGTCAAAGAAATTATCATCTATGCTGATATTTTCAATACCTAAGACTTTACTCCATATTTTTGTTAGCTTTAACTCTATTTCATTTCTTGGCGCTATATATTCCTTTCTTACAATCATACTGTTATCTAATTCTGGTAAAGCTTTCTTGTCTATTTTTCCATTAGTCATTAATGGAATCTTATCTATCTTAATAAAATATGACGGAATCATGTATTCTGGTAAAGTTCCCCTTAGATAACCTTTTAAGTTTAAACTACTAGTTTCCTCCTCACTTACTATATAAGCACATATATATTTTTCCTTCTCTTCATTCTCCTTTATCACAACTGCTGTTTCTTTAATATATTCATGCTCTAGAAGTCTACTTTCTATCTCCCCAAGTTCTATTCTAAATCCTCTTATTTTTACTTGATTATCTATTCTTCCTAAAAACTCTATGTTTCCATCTGGTAACCATCTTGCTAAGTCTCCTGTCTTATACATTTTAGTACCTACTTCAAATGGATTATCTACAAATTTTTCAGCGGTTAGATCTGGCCTATTCAAATACCCTCTTGCTAATCCATCTCCTCCTATGCAAAGTTCTCCCACTACTCCTACTGGCACTAGTT
>DAMAVY010000597.1:0-1613 GCA_032077725.1 Clostridium sp.
AGCAAGTACTACTAATCGTTCATAATTTTCTCCCAATTATGTTGGACACCGATTACCCCTCGGTGTCTTTTATTTTATAAAGAATTAAATTTAGGAGTGATGCACATGAAAACTATTAAATTATATACATACTGGAGAAATGAAAAGATAGAATGTTGTTGTCCTCCACAAAATAAATGCCTAAAAGATAGAGAATGTGAGTTAATGACTTTTACTTACAATGAATTTGAAGGTGTTAAGAGCTGTATGAAGTCTAGAAGTTATAAGAGAAACTGTAGAGGAGCAATAGAACAAAAATAAAAGGAATATAGTTCATTGTGTAGAACTTTAAATATGAGGTGATCTTATGGGATTATATGATAATATAAAAGATGTTGCATCTTTAATACAAAAAGCCGACAATTTAGAACTTTATAGCAAGATATTGAACGTACAAAAGGAAGCAATGGATTTACTTGAAGAAAATAGAAATTTAAGGAATAAGATATATGAGCTCCAAGAGAAAAATAAACTTAAAGATTCAGTAGAATATATAGAAGATGCCTACTACGTAAAAAAAGAAGATGGCACTTACGATGGACCATTTTGTAGAGTTTGTTGGGATAAGGACGAAAATCTAATACGTATGTCTATAGGTAGTTATGATTATGGATGTGCGGAGGCAGCTTGTATGGTTTGTAATTTTACAGCTAAAAGTATTTTGAAAAAATAACTCTCATTTTGAGGGTTATTTTATTTAAAAGTGAGGTAAATATATGAAAATAGTAAGTAAACCGTAATCGAATAGATTAAGAAAAGAAGGTAAAGCGATTAAGTCTAGCCATAATGGATATTACAAAATGAACATTTGAATTAAGCTAAATTTAATGTATCCGATAATTATATTAAATAACAGTAATGTAGGAGGATATATTATGAGAGTGTTTCATGGTACACCTAGTATACGATCAGAAATTATAGAAGAGGAAAATATAATTAAAGCCACAACAGATGAAATTGTAATTCATAATAGTAAGGATAAAGAAATGAATACAACTAGAGGATATGCATACCTTACGGTAGATGAAAGAAGTGCAAAATTTTTTGCAAAAAATAGTTTAGATAGACTTAATTGTAAAAAAACTACTTGTGAGTTTATATGTATATATGAATTTGATATTAATAAAAATAGACTAGAGTGTGATTATGATCAATGTGAAATAGTAGAAGGGTTTAAAGTTAATAATTGTCCTAACATTAATAATAAGAAAAATTGCAATGTTGATGATTGCATAAAATATATAAGAGCAGTAAGGGTGAATGGAGATATAGAATTACAAGCAAATTTATATAATAAAAGAGTTTATAAAGCAAATGATGATAAAGAATATGCTTATTACTGGGAATTAAAGTTTACTACATAATAATTTGTTTAAAAGATATGTTGGAATAGAAAATAACATATCTTTTTTGTTTAGTGGGGTGGTGTATATGTAATGGCAAGAGTAAGAAGTCCAGCTAGGGACGAGGCAAGGAGATTATATTTAGATTCTAATGGTGAAACTAAACTTGTGGATATAGCTGCTAAATTAAATATATTAGATACTCAGGTAAGAAAGTGGAAATCATTAGAT
>DAMAVY010000598.1:0-1598 GCA_032077725.1 Clostridium sp.
AGTAACACTCTATGTAATTGTTCTAGCTATAATTTTCCACACATTCACTGTAAATATCCCGGCTGCAATAGGTTAGCTGTTGCAAATTCGGATTACTGTAACTCCACTGATCACAAAAAATAAATAATAATATAGGGCGGGAAATTCCCGCCCTATATTATTATGGATTTATTAATAAACTTATTGTTAAGTTTTTCTTGTAGCATATATAAGAGTACTGGTATATACATATAAGAAACACAAACTCTTATATTAAATAGTAATACTATAAGCAGGATTGAAGCTATTGCAGCTGCTATTCTAGAAGTTTTATTACTTCTTTTAAACATCTTCATTAAAATTCCAATCGTTAACCCAAATAAAACTATCATTAATGAAAACATAAGAAATATCACTAATTTTTGTAACGAAGCTGGTAATGCCAGAATACTGGAATAACCTAAAACAAACACAAAAGTTAACCCGCCAAAAATCATAAACAAATTTCCCATAGTCCTTTTTTTGAATAACAGCACTACAGTAAACATATAAAACACCCAAGTCAAAAATTTTACTAAACTCAAGTCTCCCATCCTCCTTATAGTTTTTTTATACATGTTTTATGCGAACCTTACATAAATTAAATTGCCACGTCACACACAATCATTTAAAAAAGCCATAAGAGCATTCCCATAATGCCCTTATGGCTTTTTACTTATTATTTTTTTAAATTAAAGTCCTAAAATCATTGGAAAAACAGATAAAATAATTATTGTTGCTACAAATATAATAGCTAGTAATTTTCCCATGAACTTAAGCCATGTTGAATATTCAACCTTAGCTATTGTAAGACCGCCCATTACAACACCAGAAGTTGGGGTAACTAAGTTTACAATACCTGAACCAGCTGCAAAAGCAGAAACTATAACTTCTGGAGCCATTCCTAAGCTTTTAGCAAGTGGAGCAAATATTGGCATAGATACTGATGCAAGTCCTGAAGTAGATGGTATTAAGAATGATAGTGCAATATAAATTACATAAGCCATATTAGCAAATAATGCACCACCAACTCCATTTAACATAGCTGAAGCTTTATCTAATATTAATAGATCAAGCCCAGTGTTTGCCATCATGAATGAAACTCCTCTAGAAATTCCTATTACAAGTGCAACTCCAACCATATCGGCAGAACCACTTACAAATGCACTTACTAATTCTGTTTCTTCTAATCTAGCAACAATTCCAATTACAATTGCCATTAAGAAGAACCAAATTGTTAATTCTGGGAACCACCATTTTCCAAGTGGAGAACCCATTAAAAATGAAGTGTTATCAAATATAGTAATACCAAAATCATTCCAAGGAATTACACCTAAAATCATAACTACAAAAGAAAGACCAAATAGAATTAGAACAGCTTTTCTTTTTCCTGTTAATTCAAGTATCTCTTCATTGCTTTCGCCAAATGCATTATTAGCTGCATTTATTTCATCTTCACTTAAAATTGAACATTCTTTGTTTGCTTTAACTTTTTTAGCATATTTCATAACATAAACAATTGATATTGCTAAAGTAACAACCCATAGTACTACACCAATTATTATAGTTATACCTTGGTT
>DAMAVY010000599.1:0-1588 GCA_032077725.1 Clostridium sp.
ATATAACATAAAAATTCCTCCTAATATTAATGTTTTAGAAAAGCTACATATATAGTCTATTTTATATATACCATAATCTATACTGTCAGCTTAATCATTAGAATAACTAATTGTTATTATTTCTATTATATTCTATTTTGTCCAATTATGGTATATTGTATAAAAGGGAATTAATTTGTACCCCAAAATAGTAAAATAGAGGTGTTAAAATGAAAAAAAAATATCTATTACCCATTATACTTGTAATTACAATTGTTATGGTATTTAACGGTTGTTCTAGAGGATCCTATAGTTGTAAAAACAGCATTGAAGTTAATACTCATACAAAGATGTCAATGTCTTATGAAAAATTTAAAGGGTATAAAGAAACTGAAATTACTGTAAAAGAAGGGGAATCGGTGGTTGTATCAGTAGAAATTGTTACAGAAAGTGGATCTATTAACGCTTATATTGCCAAAGATAATGATAAAAAAAATTGCAGTTATGAAGGAAATGACATCCAAACATCATCCTTTGATGTTACACTTTCGGAAGCGGGCAAGTATACATTGAGAGTTGATGCTGATAATCATAAAGGAAGTTATTCATTTTCATGGAAATAGAATTTACCCTTGGAACCCCAGGGGAAAGAATTAGCATTTGAGGGTAGAACGAACCCTGACAGTATATAAAGTGAATTGTAAATTTGTAGATATTATTAGTTATATATTATAATTTTAAATATTATGTTTATTATTATTAATATCAAAATGCAATGATAAAAAGGGGAGAATATTATGGATAAAATAAAACAGCAAAGGGAATGGTTGAAATCACAATTTACAGAAGATGATGAACTAGAATCAGATCAAGAATTAAAGTTACCACAACCTCCATTACAAAAACCTTATGGCGAGAATAGCGATAAGATAGATTTACCTGAGGTAACTGAAAACATATTATCTAAAACAAATATATTAGATATTTTTAAAGATAGGATGAGCCATCGTAGTTTTAAAAGTGAATGTATAAAGTTGTCTGAATTATCTTTCTTACTTTGGGCAACCCAAGGGGTGAAAACGATAAAAGGGAATAATTATGCAGCCTTAAGGCCAGTTCCTTCAGCTGGGGCAAGACATCCTTTTGAAACTTACATTGCCGTGAATAGAGTTGAAGGTTTGAGAAGTGGAGTATATCGTTATTTGCCACTAACCCATGAATTACTTTTTATGTTTGAAGATAAAAAATTGGAAGAAAAGATATCTGATGCAGCCTTAGGACAAAACTTTGTTTCGAAAAGTGCAGTGACTTTTATATGGAGTGTAATCCCTTATAGGTCAGAGTGGAGATATAGTGAAGTAGCTCATAAACATATACTTATAGATGCTGGACATGTATGTCAAAATCTATACCTAGCGTGTGAAGCTATAGGCTGTGGAACATGTGCCATAGGAGCTTATGACCAGAAGAAATTCGATGAATTTTTAAATCTTGATGGAGAAGAAGAATTTGTGATCTATTTAGCTCCTGTAGGAAAAGTTTCTTGATTAAAATATTCCTAGAGAATATAAAATAAAAACTCCGTTTGTACAATTTTCTGACGGGGGTA
>DAMAVY010000600.1:0-1578 GCA_032077725.1 Clostridium sp.
CATAAGTTCTATATCAGTCTTGTCTTTTTCAACCTCTTCGTCACTTTGAAGTGCTTTAATGATACTTCCACTATCATCGTTTAAAAATGCATCCATAAAAAAGAATATCCTTCCAAGTCTTTTTATGGTTTTTTCATCTACAACTACATTATTATTTGAATCTAAATATAGGTAATACTCCCCATTACCTCTCACTTTTTCAATTCCCTTTTTCGTAAATGTTACTTCTTTATATGTTTTTCCTGCAAATAATGCTGGATCTGATACTTTAATATCCTCGAATAGTTTCCCGTATTTTTTTATAGCTTTTTTTTCATCTTCACTAGGTGCCTTATATATTCCCATTAACTTTCCTCCTTGTAATCCTTTCTTTTTATCTATGTACCAAAAGTCTGCCTAATTTAATCATAATGTAAAATGTCCTCTCATATGCATTCAAAGTAGTAACTTTCACTAACCAATTATAAAATTGGATTTGTTAAACTTTTAAAAATATATATCATACTTCATTATATCAAAAAATATTTAAAATTCTATAAATTAATTGTTTCTAAAAAAAAAATATTAACTTCACAATTTCTATTTTGGTAGTGAAGTTAATATTTTTTATGAAAACCCCTTTTCAAATTCATTCAAACATGCACAATTTCTTAATGTTTTCCCCCGAATGAATAAACCGCCCTATTCTATTTGAGAAATATAAAATTTTATTTTTCTCTCTACATCTTTTTAAACGAAACTCCGCCTCACATTGATTTTGCTAAAGGAAACTCCTTCTCCCATACGTTCTAAGGAGTAAACTCACTTAACTAAATCATAGATTTAGAAGTTCACTTAGATTTGCATTCCTGCAGCTAAAGCTTTTTTATTTAATTCTATAGCTTTTTCTGGCACTAAAGATGCTACAACATCTTCCCAATTTACATCTTTTATATCTAAAGCTTTAAGTAATGCACCAAGTAATACTACATTTTGAGCTTTGATATTGCCTAAATCCTTTGCAATTTCAGCAGCATTAACTATTACAGTATTTTTAACCATTGCTTTTAGTCCCTCATTTACTCCTTCAGGATACTTTTCTTGTCCAATTAAAACTGGCACTGGATGGATTTCATAATCGTTTACAATTAAATGTCCTCCATCTTTTAAATAAGATACTGCTCTTAATGCCTCGCTCTTTTCAAAGGCTACAATAGCATCAGCTGTTCCCTTTTCTATTAAAGGTGAATGTACTTTTTCTCCAAATCTAACTTGAGTTGTAACACTTCCACCTCTTTGTGCCATTCCATGAATCTCAGACATTTTAACATCATAGCCATTTCTAAGTAGTCCTTCTGTTAATATCTTTGAGGCAAGTATAGTTCCTTGTCCCCCTACACCTATAAATAATATATTTTTTACTTCCTTCATATTATTCACCAACCTTTTCTATAGCTTCAAATGGGCAAACTTCCTTGCATACTTCGCATCCATTACACATAGATTCATCAATTGAAACTGTATTGTTTTGGAATTTTAATGCTGGACATCCTGTCTTTAAACACTTTTTGCATTTCTTACATTTTTCACTATTAACCT
>DAMAVY010000601.1:0-1578 GCA_032077725.1 Clostridium sp.
ACTGAAGGTATGTTTTACATGGGTGGACCATGGAATGCAATGAATGCAATTGCTGGCATCCTGTGTTTAATCACAATGTGTGGATGGTTTGGAATCATTATCACAAAGGATAAACGTCATACACTAGTATGGCCAGATATGATGTGGTTTTGGATTATAGCATATGATCTTTGGAATTTTGCATACGTATACAATTGCTTAACAGATCGTTCATTCTATAGTATAGCTTTATTGTTATCTTGTACAATACCAGCTTTCACAATAAAAAAAGGTGCATGGGCACAACATCGTGTACACACTCTTGCACTATATATGATGCTAATGCTTACAATCCCTAATTTCTTTGTAGAGGGAAAATATGCTGTAGCCTCAACACATAGCCAAGCAGCATACTACACAGTTAGCATAATTGCACTTACTGCAAACCTAGCAGTTTTTGTTTACCAAATTTATACATCAATTAAGAAAAAGAAAAATCTACTCAAAGATGAGTTATATCAAGATTCAAAACAGTATATAAGTGTGATTAATGAAAACCTATAAATATTAACTATAAGAAGATAGTGTTTTGTAACTAAAAAATGAATCTGTTACAAAAACACTATCTTTTTTTATTATACTTCCAAATACTCTTAAAAGATCACAACTTGAAAATCAACTTAGTAAGATACCTTATTTATTTTGTACTTAGTGGTACAAATGATATAATTGTAATGTTATACTTTGTAATTTAGTTAAAAAATTAACTATGAGATTTTTATATGTTCATTAATTCTACATTTGTATTATTGGAATTGTGGTATTTTATTATTTTTATGGAGAGTGATATGTTGATGAAATCGATAGATATAGAAAGCTGGAAGAGAAAAGACCACTATAATTTTTTTAAGGGATTTGATTACCCACATTTTAATATTTGCGGTAACCTTGATATTACAAAATTTTATAGTTATATTAAGGAAAATGAAATCCCATTTTTCATATCCTTTGTATATGTAGCTACAAAAGCAGCAAATGATATAAAAGAATTTAGATATAGGATAAGAGACGATAAGGTAGTTGAACATGAAACCATAAACCCTGCTTTTACTGTCATGGGACAAGATGAAGTATTTAGTTTTTGTAGAGCAAAATTCATAAATGAGTTCAATGATTTTAAAATTAATGCATCTAAAGAAATAGATAAAATAAAAAATAATATTATTATAGTAGATGAGGCTGACTGTGATGATCTCTTATATATGACTAGTATTCCTTGGGTTTCATTTACTGGTGTAACCCACCCAATTCAGATGAATCCTATTGACAGTATTCCAAGAATAGCCTGGGGTAAATACTTTGAAGAAAATGGTAAAGTTAAGCTGCCACTATCTGTTCAGGTACACCACGCCTTAGTTGATGGCTTACATGTAGGACAATATTTTAGTGTAATTCAAGAGATTTTAGATAATCCTTCAAAATATTTATAAAACATGTTAAATGGGCTCTCGTAAAGCCCATTTAATTTTCTTACTGCAATCCCTATAATATTGGGGAAATCTATCACCTTCACTCTCTCCATTATTTATTCGTATAATC
>DAMAVY010000602.1:0-1576 GCA_032077725.1 Clostridium sp.
AACCTCCAACCTATCGGTTAACAGCCGAGTGCTCCACCGTTGAGCTATCGCGGAATATTTCTAACATAGTAATATTATATCATGCTAGTTATAAAATTCAAGTCAATTTATATAAAATATTTATAATATTTTACCCAGAAATTATTTTATCACTCAATAATTTCTGGGTAAACTTAATTATTTCTAGCTTAATGAATTACATAAATTTTATAGTATAGGTTTCATAGTTGGGAATAATATAATATCTCTAATTGATGCTGCATCAGTTAATAACATAATAAGTCTATCAATACCTATTCCAAGCCCTCCAGTTGGTGGCATACCAACTTCAAGTGCATTCATGAATTCTTCATCTATTAAATAAGCTTCATCATCTCCAAGTTCTCTTTCCTTAGCTTGTTGCTCAAATCTTTGTCTTTGAACTATTGGATCATTTAACTCTGAGTATGCATTACATAATTCTCTACCATATATAAATCCTTCAAATCTTTCAGTGAAAGCTTCATCTCCACGTTTTTTCTTAGTTAGTGGTGATATTTCTACTGGATAATCGCAAAGGAAAGTAGGTTGTATTAATTTGTCTTCGCCATACTCTTCAAATAAAGCATTTAGAATATCAGCTTTTGTACAATCCTTTAATTCTTTTTTCATTTCTAAATGTTTTTCTTTTGCAATTGCTCTTGCATCTTCATCAGTAGCAACATTAGTAAAATCTACGCCGGCATATTCCTTTACAGCATCAACCATAGTAAGTCTTCTCCATGGTGGTGTAAAGTCTATGTCAGTACCTTGGTAATTTAATTTTGTAGTACCTAGAACTTTTTCACAAACATAGGCAACCATATCTTCTGTTATTTTCATCATGTCATTATAGTCAGAATAAGCTTCGTATAACTCTATCATAGTAAACTCTGGATTATGTCTTACATCCATTCCTTCATTTCTAAAGTTTTTACCCATATCATATACTTTTTCAAATCCACCAACTATACATCTTTTTAAGTATAACTCTGTAGCAATTCTAAGATACATATCTATATCTAATGTATTATGATGAGTTACAAATGGTCTTGCAGCAGCTCCACCTGCAATTGGTGCTAGTATTGGAGTCTCCACTTCCATGAATCCTCTATTATCTAAAAACTCTCTTACTGCTCTTATAATCTTTGTTCTCTTCATAAAAGTATCTCTTACATCCTTATTCATTATAAGGTCTACTTCTCTTTGTCTATATTTTAAATCTGGATTTTTAAGTCCATGCCATTTTTCTGGAAGTGGCTTTAATGATTTAGAAATAAGAACTACACTAGTTGCACGTAATGAAGTTTCTCCTGTCTTTGTTACAAACGGAGTTCCTGTAACCTCTAAAAAGTCACCTATATCGAAAGTCTTTGCATCTTTAAATTGTTCTTCTCCTACAGCATCAAGTCTTACATAAATTTGCATCTTTCCAGATCTATCATAGACATCACAGAATCCAGCTTTGCCTTGTATTCTTTTTGACATAAGTCTTCCTGCAATTGTAACAGATTTTTCAGCTAATTCTTCATTTCTAACTTTAACCTCTTGTGCACTA
>DAMAVY010000603.1:0-1566 GCA_032077725.1 Clostridium sp.
GACCTTGTAAAATACAATCGTGTTGATTTAAGCAGATTAGTTACACATGTATTCCATGGTTTTGACCATATTGAAGAAGCACTATTGTTAATGAAGGATAAACCAAAGGATTTGATTAAACCAGTAGTTATATTAGAATAAAAATTAAATAAATAATTAAGCCACTCTAAATTTTATTAGAGTGGCTTAATTAATTTTATTTTTATGCTAATGAAACTTTATCTATTTTCATTAATGACTTGTTTATACACTTCAGTTTCTGCGTATATTTCGTCTTTTAATGGATTCAATTTATTTTTGCGAATCCTACTAAATTGATAAATTGCAAGAGCACCATTTGCGACCAAGGACACTGAGCTTACAATAAAAAATGCTGTTGAATTGTGAGTAGTAAATACAGGTGCTATACGATCAGCAAAAGAAGGTACCGTCATAACAAACATAATCCAAAGTGCAAGTGTCTGTGCACGATGCTGTAACCATGCTCCTTTTTTGATAAAGAAAGCAGGTACAGTGCAAGATATAAGCAATGCTACTCCACAGTAAAACGAATGATCTGCTATACAATTGTAGGTATAAGCGAAATTCCACAAATCATAAGCTATGATCCAAGGCCAAATCATATCAGGCCATATCATATCTTTTGTTTTATCTTTAGAAACAAAAATACCAACCCAACCACAAAGAGTTATAATATTAAGAAGTCCAGCTATACCATTCATGATATTCCATGGTCCTGACATTACCCAAAGATTATCTACATAGGCTCCATTCCAAGCGGCAAATGAGAAACATTGAAAATCACGAATAGCTGCTTCAAGGATATTAAGAGCCAAGATAAGTGGTGGAAAGTATAATACCCACTTCTTCTTACCAAGAGATGGAATATACCTAATAGCCATAAAACCAAGACATCCCGCTAGAGCCGAATAGGTTTTTACCCAGTTAAACCAAGTTCCTGTACCGTATTCATTTCCTGCGGCTGCAGTTGTTGGCCAAACAAAGACAGTTAGCAATATAGGAACAATTAGAAAAAGTACAATCCCCCCCCATTTTGTAGAGCGTCCAAGCTCATTAAAAGCCATTAAAGCAAAAATAATAAAAATCAAAATCCCCCAACCTGTAAAATTTGTTGCTTCATACAAAATACCCATACTATTTTACCTCCATAAAAATAACATCAGAAACAACCCAAATACTCTGTCAATCACAAATCAATATAATAAATCCATGCGTACTTAGTGTCTTATCTTTTCTGTACGATAATTATATTATATTTAGGCCTTTTCGTCAATTTATTACATAATACTCATCTCTCACCATTAAAATATGTATTTGTTAAAAATAGAAAAACGAGTAAAAATCCCCTCAAACCTAAGTCTGAAGGGGCATTTAAAGTTTTAAGTGTTTTAGCACTTAAAAATCATTTTCCATTGAGATAAATAGCATTCTTTTACCAGATAGGACGCAATTAATCTTCACTAGATATTTTAAATTTATCAGTATTTTGTTTTAAATTTAAAGATAAATTATTTAAATTTACAGCTATGTTAGCTAACTGTTCTG
>DAMAVY010000604.1:0-1061 GCA_032077725.1 Clostridium sp.
GACGGATTAAGGCATTTTAAACCTTTTGATGGATGGAATGCAAATAATCCCACAACTTCTTTGTCATGGTATGATGCATATAATAAAACTAAACATGATAGATCAGGGGCGTTCCACTTTTCAACTTTAGAAAATGTAATGGACGGCGTTGCTGCTTGTGTTGTAATGTACTGTGTAAAGTATGGTCCATTTAGTTTAATGGATGCCAATACATCTCTTTCAACGATCGTTAATCAAAACTTTTCAATATCACTAGATAATAGCAATCCAGCAAGTTATTACATCCCTGAAATTGAAATTCCAACGAATACAAGATCGGGTTTATTACTCTATGATTGTTATCGTGCGGGCCATAATAAGGCATGGGTCAATGATTCCCTAGTACTATAGTGCTATGCCAATGGGCGCCTTAGATGCTAAAGACGCCCATTGGTTATCGCTAGGTATTACATATTAACAGGGTACTTAAATGTTAAAGGACTGCCACCTAGTTAATAGTGGTTTTATTGCGATAGTGTGTTTAATACTTATCTTTAAACCTTCAAATTTCGAATACCCATTTTTCAAAGCATCCGCTGAAAAATGAATGGTTTTTGTGGTCGGATTTATAGCACAAAGATTTAGATCATATAAAGTGTGAATGTCACTTCTGAGCAATAATCCATTGCTAATGTGATTGTGACTGTCGTTTCGATATGCATCAATGTGAGCAGCTTCAAGAAT
This sequence comes from Clostridium sp., assembly GCA_032077725.1. Lineage (GTDB taxonomy): Bacteria > Bacillota > Clostridia > Clostridiales > Clostridiaceae > Clostridium_J. Next base: position 724 of record DAMAVY010000604.1, read on the forward strand.
ATCAACAAGCTTACATCCTGTAACCGCACAAATAGGGTTTGATTTTAATAGCTGGTCTCGAAATGTTTTTTGCCCACGTCGTTGTTTTATTTGCCGCTCTACAACGTTCCGTTGATCTTCATTCGTCAAAGTGGGAATATCTTTATCAGCTTCGCTAGCATTTAGATCCAGAATCATAGTAGGTTGGGAAGTAAGCAAAGCAACAGCCCAATGATGGTTAACTTCTTGGATGGACATTTGCCCATTGTAGCGTGGAGTTTCATCTATAAGTTGTGACATTGTAATATCAGATAGTGTACGATACTGGGTGCCGTAGTTTGCTATAAATTCTTTAGTTG
>DAMAVY010000604.1:1071-1566 GCA_032077725.1 Clostridium sp.
CTCTGGTTTTATAGTTTTCCTTGGCAGGATTTTTTTTGCTTTGCAGTCCAAGTAGACGCATTTGTTACGTTTCTTATTAATGCTCTGTCTTTCTAATTTTTCAATAACAGATATACCTAAGACACTTTCTCTGTTGGTAATAATAACAATATCACCGTTTTTTACATTTTTGTGGTTCGCTACAAAACTGTCATAGCGATAGAAAACTGATGAGTCATCATGATAACCATCATTACCCCAATATCTTAGATCGTCTTTCTCAATTGCTTTAAAGGACCATGCTTGCTGTACCACGAGTTTCTCCACTTATAAAAAATTGGTTAATACTATCGAACAGCAAAGCATTTTAATTTACAAGAGAAATTACGCCAAGGAGTATGACTCAAATCGCAAAATCTCTTGCCCTAACCAGTCGTTTACTTCACCCATCTTTTTTGTAACGGTAGTAATTCATTCCGCACAAACACATTAGCCGCCTTCTCCACATCCCCAACC
>DAMAVY010000605.1:0-1560 GCA_032077725.1 Clostridium sp.
GCATCAAAATAAAATAAAAAATCTCCTACTTAATTGCATGAGATTTTTTATAATTAAATTTAAATATTTAATTTGTATTATTTTCTATTTCATCAAATTCTGTATTCATAATTATTATATCTACTCTTCGATTAGCAGCCTTTCCGTCATTAGTACCATTATCAGCCTTAGGTCTGTACTCACCATATCCTACTGCTGATACTCTGCCCGGTTCTATTCCTGCTTGAGTAATTAATAGTTGTGCTATATTACTTGCTCTCATAACAGATAGGTCCCAGTTAGAGTTATAAGAACTATTTTTTATAGGAACATTGTCTGTATGCCCTTCAACTCTTATAAAACTATCACTTACAAGTGTTTGATTTAGTATTTTTCCTATTTCCATAAGTTTTTCAGATTGTCCTGTTTTTAGGTCAACTCTACCACTATCAAATAATAAGGCATCTTTAAAACTTAAAACTAAGCCTCTTTCTTCTACTGTAGTATCAACACTATCAGAAAGATCACTATTCTCTAGATATTGATCAACATTACTTTTTACTGTTTCTAACTTTTGTTCCTCAGTGAGATTTTCTGTGTTCGTTCCAGATGATGTTCCTATTTGTGGTGTTGGTGGAAGTATTGATATTGCTCCACTTCCACCGCCATTGCCACTTACAATGGTTACAGTACTACCGCCACCCATTGAAGCATTCATTCCAGCAGCCACTTCTTTATATTTTTCGGCATCAACGTTGCTCATGGAATACATAACTACGAAAAATATCATTAATAAAGTCATAAAGTCAGCATAGGACAAAAGCCACCGTTCTGCATTTTCATGTTCTTCTTCATGAGCTTTTTTTCTTGCCATAATTTCACCCACCTATTTTAAGATTCAATTTTTTCTGCTTGATCTTTGTTTAAAAATCCTTTAAGACTTTCTGTTAATGTTTTAGGATTTACTCCACCTTGAATTAATAATATAGCTTCTATTACAAGCTCTTTTTCTAATTGCTCTTCTTTGTCTAAGTTTTTAAGTCTAGATCCTATTGGAAGAAACAATAAGTTAGCACTTCCAAGTCCATAAAGTGTTGCCAAGAAAGCAGAAGATATACTTGCTCCTAACTGTGTCGCATCTGATTCAGCAAGTCCACCAAGAACATGAACTAGTCCAAGTACTGTACCTACAATACCCATAGTAGGAGCTGTACCACCAGCAGAATCAAATATAGCTGATCCAGCTTTATGTCTCTTCATAGATGCCTCTGCTTCTAGTTCTAACATATCTCTAACAGCCTCTGGATTTACTCCATCAACTACTGCTTGAAGTCCTTTTTTTATAAATGGGTCTGCATCAGCACTAGCTGCTATTTCTGATTCAAGGCTTAGCAAACCATTTTTTCTTGTAGTAACAGCTAAATCATTAAAATAAGTTATTAGCTGAGATAAATCCTTTGATTTTCCTGAAAAAGCAACTTTTAAAATCCTAGGTATTTTTTTTAAACTGCTCAAAGGATAAGCAAGCAATGTAGCACCAATAGTTCCTCAGAAAACAAACATTGCTGGAGTCCATGAAAA
>DAMAVY010000606.1:0-1531 GCA_032077725.1 Clostridium sp.
CTGGAAGAGCAAGCGGTCAAGTAGTAGACTTTATTGAAGAATATATTAATCCAATTCTTGAGGCTCACAAAGATAAGCTCGGAGAACAAGTAGAAATAACAGTATAAAATGAATCTTCGCCTATATCTTTCGGTGGAGTAATCAAATAATAAAGGAGCATTACTCATGACCTTTATGTCATGAGTAATGCTCCTTTTGCATTTCAGCTTATTATATAATCCCAAATAAGATAAATCCAACAATGTTATTTGTAACTAAAATAAAATGTATATAAAGTCAAATCATTTATGGAAAGCAAAGCGGTGGTATGATAGAATAAGATATAGTAAATAAATTACATTCTACAAAACATGGATTAGGATTCAAAAATATTTTAAATATTATTTGCTTTCTATATCTTTTTTAAAGGAGGCTTATATTATGTCCCAAACCACAAAAAAGGCATTGGCGGCATCGTTGAAAAGTATGCTTTCAAAGAAAACCTTAGATAAAATAACAGTAAAAGATATTGTTGAAGATTGCCAGGTAAACAGACAAACATTTTATTATCATTTTCAAGATATTTATGCTCTTATTGAATGGATCTTTGATACTGAAGCGATGCAAGCACTGGATGGTAAAAAAACCTATGATACTTGGCAACAAGGCTTCTATCAAATATTTGAATATATGTTGGAAAACAAGGAATTGGTTGAAAATACATACCGCTCTTTGAGTCGTGAATTTTTGGAGCGATATTTATATAATGTAACTTTTAATCTCTTAATTGGTGTCGTAGAAGAAAAAGGATTAGGAATGAATGTAAGCAAAGAGAACAAAAATTTTATTGCCGACTTTTATAAATACGCCTTTGTAGGACTTGCGGTGGAATGGATTCGAACAGGAATGAAAGAAGACCCTAAGATTATTATTGAACAAATATCAGTATTAATTAATGGTGATTTTGAAAAAGCATTAGTAAAATATAATACTTAAATTTATTCACACATTGAAAATATAAGCAAAACAATTTCTTAGATACTAAAAATCTATCTACATTAAGGAGAATAAAATGATAAATATATCGTTAATTGAGGTTACCAATAATGAAAAAAATACTTTTTATAATCTAAATCAATTGTTTGCTTATGACTTTAGTGAGTTAAATAAGATGGATATCAAAGATGATGGTTTATATGAGCAATTGCAGGATGTAGATGATTATTATACTAACACTGATTACAAATCGTTTTTTATTAAAGTTGAAGGCAAGCTGGCAGGTTTGGTAGTTATAAAATTTATTAAAGACGAAAATATTAACTATTTGAGACATTTTTTTATTATGAGAAAGTATAGAAGACTAAAAATTGGTGAGATGACTGTGAATATGATATTTGATATGTTCCCAGGCAAGTGGCGAGTTTCTCAATTCTATTATAATGAGCCAGCAATATGTTTTTGGAGGAAAGTTATAAAAAGATATACAGGAGATAAATACATAGAGACAAGAAGAATTGATGGAAAAGGCATACAACAAGAGTTTTTTTCCAAA
>DAMAVY010000607.1:0-1522 GCA_032077725.1 Clostridium sp.
TTTTAGAATCTAAAATCCACATGGTAGCCATTTCCCATAAAATTACTATTAAAATTATAATACTCAAAAATCATTATCAAAAAAGAATATACTCCATCATATTTCCACGTTAAAAAATTCTCCACATCTTCATTTGTTACTTTTCTAAACTCATATTTCATATTTATATTCTCCAATTTAAAGTAACTTCACCTAGTTAAAAATTTCTTCTTTACGGGTCATAAGGAACAAAGGATGTGATTTTATTTTAATCACATCCTTTGTTTATAGATAATCTTATCTCCTAAATAGTCATTGGCTTCTCTCCATTGGACATATCTTGCAGCGACCCATGTATATTCATTCTTATCTTCAGCATTTATATCCCATTCAGAATCATCTGCCCAGTAAATCACTTCATTTATACATTGCATATATGCTTCAAAAATTTCACATGTATAGTTTTTATCAACTGGTTTCAAATTGAAATGTATAAGACCCGAAAACTCAATTTCTATTGCTGATAGGTCTTTCCACTGTCTCTGAAAAACAACCTTCAATATTCTCTTATCATTAATAGGCATCATAGATAAATCTTCACTTACATATGCTCCACTAATATAGTGTACTTCTTTTATACATCCGTCATGAAAATAACCAAACTTATTCATAAAATCATTAATATCGTTCTGATTGAATATCTTATGCCATTCCATAATAACCTCCTACGAATGTTTAATATATTAAGTTCAACTCTGTAAATTTGAATTTATTGAGCTACATGGCATTCTCATAATCTAACAGATTATTTTTTGATTTTCTAAATAGTCTATTTATAAAAAACACTGTATATCCAATTATAAGCAAAAATGCATAAACAATAGCACCAACGACAATTACCATCACAATATTTAATTCTCCAGGTTCAAAAAATCCATAGACAAACTTATTTGCAAGGGATCCAATTATATAATCAATTAATAAATAACTGAGTGAAAATATCGGCGTTAATAATACAGCTCTAAGTTTTCCATTCTGTTTTTCGTTTATAAATATTATATAATATAGTAAAACTAATATAGGATTAATCACATGTAAAAAAAGAAAAGCCCCCTGAAAGTTCATATAATACATGTTAGTTCTATAATGTATCCTGGTGCTGGCCAATATCCTATTATATCAGTGACAATTAAAAGAGCTCCTAATATAAAATCAATGAGTATTCGTAATTTATACTTCATGCTGCACTTACCTCCACTTTCTGTATTTATAAACAATCTCCGTTATATAAATTCTTATTTATATTATTGGTTATATGAAAATTACGTATTATTGCCTAAACCTTGATATATAAGATATTCGTCTTTCCAGACATTAAGACCAACTTAACGTCCCCATCTTGCTACTTCCTTCATTACATTAATGGCAGCATCAACGTCTCCTTTAATTACTCTAAAGTCATCTATCATAACATCAATCCCTTTAAAATAACTCCACCTAGTTAATAATATCTCTTGTTTTTGTATTAGTTCAATCTTGTCTA
>DAMAVY010000608.1:0-1520 GCA_032077725.1 Clostridium sp.
TCAAAATACTTGTTATTTATTATTATATGTTTATGATTTTATTCTGTCAACCTTTTTACACAATTGAGAATTGAAAATCCTCATTAAAAATGTAGCCTTATTTTCAATTCTCAATTATTTCACTTCCACATGTTTTCAGTTAATTCTTCTATATGTTTTCTTCTTTTTTCAGTTTCAGCCACGTTAATAACATAGTTATCCTGAACTAATTCTATAACGTCCCCTTCTTTAGCTCCCTGCTGTATTAACTTTGAATCTATATTATTCATAACTTTGCACTCATCTTCACATACAGCATAATTACCTTCAAATCTATCTATAATAAGCACTTATAATCCATCTCCTAACCACACAGCACATCTCAATTGTCCATTGTCAATTGTCAATTGTCAATTCTCCACTCTCAACTCTCCAAAAGTCACATTAGTACCATCACTTGTAGCAATTATAGTCCCATTCTCATCGGTTCTATAAACTTCAATTCCTTTATCTTTTAATCTATTCATTGTAGATAGTTTAGGATGTCCATAGGAATTGTCAGCACCTACGCTAACTACTGCATATTTAGGATTAACTTTATCTAAAAATTGTGATGTAGTAGAACTTGCACTTCCATGATGCCCAACCTTTAGTACCGTAGCACTTAAATCATATCCTTTAGACAACATTTCACTTTCAGATACGTCCTCTGCATCCCCTGTTAAAAGGAAGCTTGTACTTCCATATTCAACCTTAATAACTATAGAATAATTATTCACATCTTCGTAGCTTGAATTGTTTGGTGCTAATATAGTACAAGTTGCATCTCCTAATTTAAAAGAATCACCTGGTACTGGTGTGGTAAAGCTTAATCCTTTATTTTGTGTTGCGGTAACCACATCTTCAAAGGTTTTTGATGTTGCCACTTTTTTAGGCATATAAATCTTTCCTATTTGAAGTGAATTAATTATGTAATCCAGTCCACCAATATGATCTTCATGAGGGTGTGTTCCAACTAAAAAATCTAAATTGGTTATTCCTTGAGCAGCTATGTAATTTCCTACTGTGTTACTGTCCTCATTATTTCCTGCATCTATGAGCATTGAGTGACTTCCTTGCTCTATTAAAATACTATCGGCTTGTCCAACATCAATAAAATGCAATTTTAGCTCACCAGTCACTTTACTAGAATTTGCATCTTTTGTAGTTTTATTTTCTTCTTTTGAATCTACTTCTACATTTTTTTCTTTTGCTATTTCTTTATTTTTCTCAACTTCAATCCTATTTTTAAAACTTGCTAATACATTTTTTTGTTTATCCGTTGTAGCTGATGCTTGCTGCTGATCATATATTAGACCGCCTAAACCGAAGATAATTGTCATCATAGCAACAAGAGTGCCTGTGATAACTCTAATAACTTTGTTTCTACTTTTAAATTTCTTGTTTTTAATAAGCATACTGTAATATAAGTAACCTCCACCTACAAGATTATAAATCCCCCACAGCTTTGTAGATATGTTAAAAATAATGAGCCATAAAAT
>DAMAVY010000609.1:0-1517 GCA_032077725.1 Clostridium sp.
ACATTATAAGTCTACAAATGATTTATTAATAATGTTATTTAATCAAAGTCTTACCACCCATATAAGGCTGCAAAGCAACTGGAATATTTACTGTACCATCAGCATTTAAATTGTTCTCTAAAAATGCAATTAACATTCTTGGAGGTGCAACTACGGTATTGTTTAATGTATGTGCATAGTATTTTCCGTTTTCACCATCCACACGAATTTTTAGACGTCTTGCTTGTGCATCACCCAAATTAGAACAACTTCCTACTTCGAAGTATTTTTTCTGTCTAGGAGACCAAGCTTCTACATCTACTGATTTTACTTTTAAATCTGCTAAGTCGCCTGAGCAGCACTCTAAAGTTCTCACAGGTATATCTAAAGAACGGAATAAATCTACACTATATTTCCATAATTTATCATACCATATCATGCTATCTTCTGGCTTACATACAACAACCATTTCTTGCTTTTCAAATTGATGAATTCTATATACTCCTCTTTCTTCCAAGCCATGAGCTCCCTTTTCTTTTCTAAAACAAGGTGAGTAGCTAGTAAAAGCTTGTGGCAATGAAGTTTCTTCAAGTATTGTATCAATGAATTTACCAATCATAGAATGTTCGCTAGTTCCAATTAAATATAAATCTTCACCCTCGATTTTGTACATCATTGCATCCATTTCTGCAAAGCTCATAACCCCAGTGACAACTTCACTACGAATCATAAAAGGTGGAACACAATATGTAAAGCCTCGATCTATCATAAAGTCTCTAGCATAAGAAATTACAGCAGAATGAAGTCTAGCAATATCACCCATAAAATAATAGAATCCGCTACCAGCAACTTTTCTAGCACTATCTAAGTCAATACCATTAAACTTTTCCATAATTTCAGTATGATATGGTATTTCAAAATCAGGTACTACTGGCTCACCATAACGTTGAATCTCAACATTTTCGCTATCATCTTTACCAATTGGAACACTGGAATCAATGATATTAGGGATAACCATCATTATTTCTTTAACTTTTATGTCTAGTTCATTTTCTTTTATTTCAAGTTCAGCTAAATGCTCTGAGTCAGCGTTAACTTGTTTCTTTATTTCTGCTGCTTCTTCTTTTTTACCCTGAACCATTAGTGCACCGATTTTCTTTGAAATCTTATTTCTTTCAGCCCTTAAAGTCTCAGCTTCCTGCTTTATACTTCTAAGTTCAGCATCCAAAGCAATTACTTCATCTACTAAAGGAAGCTTTTTATCCTGAAATTTGTTTTTTATATTTTGTTTAACAATCTCAGGATTTTCTCTTACAAATCTTAAATCTAACATAATTATTCCTCCTAATTAAATGTAAATATATAAGTGACAATATTAAAACTACACTAAAATCTTTTAAAGCTTATTAATTTATAAAAGTTATTAACTTAATTAATAAAACATATTAATGTAGATTATTTAATCAATAAATGGACTATAATAATTTTAAATCAAAAAAATAAAAAACCCCCATCCCATATATAACTGGGACGAAAGT
>DAMAVY010000610.1:0-1507 GCA_032077725.1 Clostridium sp.
GCCTATATGCAATAGAGCCGTTTTTCTTCTATAGTCCTTACCACTTGTATTTTTAAGAACATATATCTCCAAAAGTGTAGCAAGTTGCTACACTTTTTTCTAAATAAGGTCTTTACCAAAAATATCATTCAGTCTTTCACGAATACTTTGAACGAATTCCGGATTATTTTTAAGTTTATGCTTCATGTTTCGTTTAAAGTCATTCAGCCCTATACCAATTTCAGCAAAATCCATTTGGAATAAAGTGTCATTAATGACAATATTTGCTTGAGAGTCAGTGAGACACCCTACTTTTTTAAACCACTTCTTGAACTGCTGATAATTTTCATCATTATTAAAAATATACCAGGAACGTACATTCATATCGAATTTAGCACCTAACTCTTTTACGAATGCATTGTCTTCAAATGGAACATCAAGATAGATTTTTTCAATTACTGCCATTTCATCCGGTGCTTTATCAGCAATCCGATGATGCAGTTTAAAATTCACACCTACAATTGGACGGCCTTTCTTAACAGTTTCATACTCTAATTGTAGATCTGTATTTTCATTAATTTCTGCCACTATTTTGTCTAATACATAGCGCCTGAAATCTACCCAACGATCATATTTTGTTTCATTAATATCAATCAGTGCTTTCAAATTTTCTAAAAGTAATGGAACTTCATAACTATTCTGGTTGGCATACTTGAATTCGTTTTTAATGAAATACGTATAAAGACTCATACTGGCAACAGAATCAAGGGCGAAAAGATGTTTTAGCTGATAGGTAGTAAAATTTCCCCCAGCTAGTTGAGTAAAATACGGTAATACTTCACTGGTAAAACGAATCTGAATTGCATTTTTAGAGTCATCTTCCCATCTTAATTCACGGATGATGGGAACAACAGAATGCACTTTTTTCGTTTTTCTCTTCTTATCATCAGCAGGCTCCTCAATAATAAAATGAGCTACCCGAGATGAAAGTTCTTTATAGATCCGGTCTATTGCAACATTAATTGAATTGCGTTTATTCAATCCTAGTAAATCTGCTAGATCATCCTTATACAAATAAATATAGGTTTGTTCGGTGATTTCACCATTTATCCTATTTTTCTCACTATAATTTGCAACAGCCATTGCATATAGGAGTGCCTTATATTCATTAGCTGATAACTCGATTGGGCGAATTAAGCGGTTACTGGTACTGACAACGCCATTATGGCGAATGTTGCCTATACAGTAAGGAATATAATTCGATTCTTCTTGCAATGGTTCAGATTCTGTCATAACCGTGATATTTATAATTTGACTTAGTTTTTATATACAAAAGTGGAAAAACTTTCAAGACTTTCACCACGAGATTCTAAAAGTGGAAGGTTTGTCATCAGAAAAAAGCCTTTTAGCCGTTTTTTTGTTTTTAAAGTGGAATTAAATATAATATTTCCACTCTATAGTGACAGATCTTCCACCTTTAGCCGCAAGATTACAGTCCAGAATGCCTATTTTTACTTTTTTTCATCCA